>JAPKZR010000029.1 GCA_026393695.1 Actinomycetota bacterium | reverse complement strand
GCTCCGGGTCCGTGGATGCAGTGGCATTACGACGTGCTCACCGTGCTGCACGGCGCCGCAGAACTGGCTCGGTCGCCGCGTGCACCGCAGGCCTTCCGGCTCGGCCGCAGTTTCTCCACGCAGTTTCATCCAGAGGCAAACGACTCGATCATTGCGCGGTGGTCAAGCGGCAAGGGCGGCGACGAGTTACGCGCGCAGGGTATTGATGTTGCCGATCTTCGTGCCGAGACAGAGCGCAACGTGCTGACGAGCCGTCCCAATGCGAGCCGCATCGTCGACTGGTACGTCGAGCACGTCGTCGGTAGCTGACCAGCGACGGCCCGCAACGGCCGGCGACTCGCAAGGGTCGCACATTCGGGGGTATCGCGCCTGTTAAACCTTGCATTACTAGCCGTTCTCGGGGGCGGCAGTAGGGAGGATTATCAGATGTCAGACATCGTTGATGAGGACCGCGAACACCTACACAGCATGGGCTACGCCCAAGAGCTGCACCGCGGCATGGGCACGTTTAGCAACTTTGCAATCAGTTTCTCAATCATCTCGATCTTGGCTGGTGGTTTCACGAGCTACTGGATCGGCGCCACCTTCGGCGGGCCGTTGGTCATCACCATCGGGTGGGGCATCGTCGGCGTATTTGCCTTGCTGGTCGGTATGTCAATGGGCGAAATTTGCTCGGCATACCCAACGGCAGGTGGGCTCTACTTCTGGTCGGCCAAGTTGGCGACAAAGAACGGTCCACTGTGGGCATGGTTCACCGGTTGGTTCAACTTCATTGGCCAGATCGGAGTCATTGCGTCGGTCGACTACGCGCTCGCGAACTACATCGTTCGCTTCATCAACATGTACGCCGCCACAACGACCGTCGATGGCGTGAAGACCCAAGAACTCATCATCACGCCTACGGCGAGGAACCTGTTCCTGTGCTTCTTGCTTGTCGTGCTCTCGCACGGCTTGCTGAATACGTTTGGGCACAGCATTGTCAAAGTGCTTGGAGACATCAGCGTTTGGTGGCACGTGGTTGGCGTGGCGGTTATCTTCGGCATCTTGTTTATCGGCCCGTCGCATAAGCAGAGCATTGGCTATCTCTTCGAGTACCAGAACAACAGCCCGTGGCATGGCGGCATCAGCACGATGTACGTCTTCTTCCTCGGGTTCTTGCTGGCGCAGTACACGATCACCGGATTTGACGGCTCTGCACACGTCAGCGAAGAAACCAAGGGCGCTCGAGTCAACGCGCCCAAGGCCATTGTGCGATCCATCTATATCTCGGCAATCGCTGCGCTCGTTCTCAACGTTGCGTTCTTGTTGGCGACACCCGACTCGTTGAAGAAGACCGATGCAAGCGCAATCGGAATCACCTTTCCTGTCACGATTTTTGAGTCAGTCTTGAGCGGCTTTGCAGCCAAACTGCTGGTGTTCATCTCGATTGTCGGTCAGTACTTCTGTGGCATGGCGTCAGTGACTGCGAACAGCCGCATGATCTACGCGTTTAGTCGTGATCGTGGTCTCCCCGGTTCGAAGCTGTGGCATCAGATCAACCCCAAGACGCGCACGCCTACCAACGCCGTGTGGCTCGGTGTCATCACGGCCGCAGTAACCGGAGCGCTCTCGCTATTGCAGAGTGACGCTGGCGTGTCGGTGGCCTTCTTTGCGCTCACCGGCATCTGTGTGGTGGGTCTCTACATCAGCTACGTGATCCCGGTGTTCTTGCGGCTCCGTAATCCCGACTTCGTTCAGGGGCCCTGGAACTTGAAGGGATATAGCAAGATTGTCGGATGGATCAGCGTGGTCTGGGTGCTGTTCATCTCGATTCTGTTCTTCTCGCCTTTGTTCCCCGCGTGGAAATGGTGGTCCGATGTGAACACCGCAAACTACGCAGGACCATTGATCCTGTTGGGTTTCATTGGTGTCGGTCTGTGGTGGGTTTCGTCAGCGCACAAGTGGTTTACGGGGCCCAAGGTGCAGGGCACCCCAGAAGAACTGCGAGCAATCGAGCGCGAGCTCGATGCACTCGAGCACGGCACGCTCTAGCCACTGCTCAACTTCTCACATGCAAACGGCCGGCTCTTCGGAGCCGGCCGTTTGTTATTCCGGAACTGTCGCGTGTCGCGTGTCGCGTGTCGAATCGCGATCAGCCGCGCAAGCGCGCACCCGTTGGGTCATACAGCGGATCGGCGCGCACCTCGGCTGGCACGCTTTCGCCAAACACTTCAACCGCCACAGCGGTACCTGGCGCCGAGGCATCAACTGGCAGCCATGCGTAGGCGATGGATGCGTTGAGCGAATAGCCGAGGCCGCCGCTCGAGACACGACCCACAATGTCGCCGTTCGCCAACGAAACGGGTTCGTTACCCAAGGCCACTGATCGCGGATCGGAGAGCACCAAACAGCACAGGCGCTGGTCGGTGCCATCGATCCCGGGCAACGCCGAACGGCCGACGAAGTCTTTGTCGGTGCGCACCGCGAACCCGAGTCCCGACGAATAGGGATCGGTCTCGCTGGTGATGTCGCTGCCCCACGCGCGGTATCCCTTCTCGAGACGCATCGAGTCGATGGCTCGGTATCCGCCGGGCACAAGACCGTGTGGCGCGCCAGCCTTGATCACGGTGTCCCACAGCCGAAGTCCGAACTCGGCGGTGGGGTACAACTCCCAACCGGTCTCGCCTATGTAGGTGACCCGAAGCGCCCAGCACGGCACATCGCCCACAGTGATGAAGCGGGCTTGCATGTAGCCAAACGAAAGGTCGTCCGCAGTAATCGACGACAAGATCTCGCGAGCCTTGGGTCCCCAGAGGCCGAAGCACGCCATCGACGACGTGATATCTCGTACCGCGACCGAGCCGTCGGTTGGTGCGTGCGAACTGATCCACGAGAGATCGTGACGACCAAACGCTGTGCCGGTCACGATGAGGAAGCGCTCGGCCTCAAGACGCGTGACCGTAAAGTCGCACTCAATGCCACCCTTGCTATTGAGCATCTGGGTGTAGGTAATCGAGCCGGGCTTCTTGTTTACGTTGTTCGTGCACATGTGTTGCAGGAAGGCCGCAGCGCCAGCGCCCGACACCTCGATCTTGGCGAACGATGATTCATCGAACAACCCGGCAGTGGTGCGGGTTGCGAGATGCTCGGTGACGATGGCGGTGGACCAGTGCTGGCCCGCCCAACCGCGCGGCCGCAGCGGCTCGTGCGTTTCGTTCTCGTTCGAGTTGTACCAGTTGACTCGTTCCCAGCCGCTCTTCTCGCCGAACTCGGCGTTGAGCGCAATGTGGCGCGCATATGCGGGCGGCACTCGAAGCGGACGAGTGGCCTGTCGTTCGTGGTTGGGATACACGATGTCGTAGTAGGTGCTGTACACCTCGTGGGTGCGCTCAAGGCTGAACTGACGTGATCGGTATTGCGGTCCGAAGCGCCGGATGTCCATCTTCCACAGATCCATTGGCGGCTCGCCGCCAACGATCCACTCGGCCATCACTTTGCCGTTGCCGCCAGCGCCAGCGATGCCGTGTGCGCAGAATCCGGCAGCCACGAAGAACCCGCCGACTTCGCTCTCGCCCAGAATGAATTCACCATCGGGTGTAAACGCCTCGGGCCCGTTGATGAGCTGATGCACGTCGGCGTCTTCCATGCAGGGCACCAACGTTTGTGCGGCCTCGGTCAGCGGCAAGAAGCGGTCCCAGTCGGGGGAAAGCAAGGTGTTGTTGAAGGTGGGGGGGATGTTGCCATCGAGACACCACGGATCGGGATTGCGCTCGTAGCCGCCCATGATCATTCCGCCTACTTCTTCGCGGAAGTACACCAAGCGGTCTGGGTCGCGCATTGTTGGTAGATCGGCGGGAACAGTGACCTTGGGTCGCGTGATCGCGTACTGGTGCGCCATTGGCACGATGGGTACGTTGACCCCGGCCATGCGTCCGATCTCGTGCGCGTACATTCCGCCTGCGTTCACAACCACATCGCACGTGATACGACCCTTGTCGGTCTCTACATGTGTGACGCGCTTGCGGCCACCAACTTCTTCGACGCCGACGGAGAGCACTCGAGTCATCGTCTGAATCTCGGCGCCGCGGCTGCGCGCCCCGGCAGCGAGCGCCATCGTGAGGTCGCTCGGGTTGAGCCATCCGTCGGTGGGTAGCCACACCGCGCCGAGTACATCGGTGGGATCGAATAAACCGTGGAACCGTTCGAGCGCCTCTTGCGTGCTGATGAGGTCGAGCGGTAAGCCGAAGGTCTTTGCCCATCCGGCCTGGCGCCGAAGCTCTTCAAGCCGCTCGGGTGTTGACGCGAGGCGCAATGAGCCAACCTCGTGCCAGCCGACATCGTGCCCGGTCTCTTCAGAGAGATGGCGGTACAGCTCGGCGCCGTACATCATCATCTTGGTCAGTGTGACGCTGCTCCGAAGTTGGCCAACAAGTCCTGCCGAGTGAAAGGTGGAACCACTGGTGAGTTGGTCTCGATCGACCAAGACGATGTCGTTCCAACCCAACAAGGTGAGGTGATAGGCGATGCTTGCGCCGCCAACTCCTCCGCCGATGATTACTGCCCGCGCATGAGTTCGCATGAGAACAGAATCTAGACCCGTGGATCGCCGCGAGCATCGGTCACCCACATGCCGAAGTCGTCAACCGAGGCGAGGCGTTCGCAGTTGCTGAGCCGCTCATTTGCGTAGGCAACAAAGTCGGTGTCGAGGGTGCTGATTGCTTGCTGCACTACGGCCCACATCCCCTCGCGAAACTCGCTCATTACTTTCATGAGTTGGAGCCGCGCCCAGCGCACATCGGTGACGGCACCGAAGTACAGCGTGAGCAGTTCGGCATCGGCCGCTGGGGTGAGTTGGCAATTCACGCTGAGGTTGGCGAGATCGAAGAACACATCGTTCATGCCCGCGTATTCGTAATCGAGTAACCACACGCGCTCGGGCCCAAACAGCATGTTGCCGGGTAGGAGGTCGTTATGGCACGGCGTTGATGGCACTGGCGTGGCAGCGAATGCGTTCTCGATATGACGGCTCTGTTGATGGAGCCGTTCATACGCGGCGGGCGGCATGATGCCATGACTCGCAGCGTCGCGTGCGTGCCATTCGACGACGCGATGAATCGGGAATGCGCCGCTCAGAGGTCCGCTGTTGTGGAAGGTCTTGATGATCGTCACGATGTCTTCGAGGCGCTCGACAAACGCGTCGCTCTCGAGGTGGTGTCCCGGCATGAGCTGAGTGATCTGGGTGCCGATTCCCGGAAGCTCGCCAAGCACCGGCGGACCCACGCCAAGCTCGCTGGCTCGTTGCGAGGCTTCGGCTTCACAGCGTCGGTTGATGCCCAGCAACTCGGTGCGCTCGCCAGGAATTCTGACGACGAATTCGTCGTCGCCAACTGCCACGACAAAGTTGCGGTTGGTGATGCCGCCGGTGAGCGGATGCATCGCGAGTTCGGCCGTTGCCCATGCAGGTACGCGACGCACGATCCTTTCGATCTCGGGGTCCATCCCGCAAGGCTTAGCAGGTCTTGGTACCTTGGCGGAGTGAAGTCGATGCCGGTTCGCAATGGTGAGTCTGGCCCTAGGGCGAGGGGTGGTGAGCGGTGGACTCCACCGATCACGTAACGCCCGCAGGTTGGCGCATCGACCCGGCCGCGTTCTCGTGGAAGTTCTCTCGCTCGTCGGGCCCCGGCGGTCAGCACGTGAACACCACCGATTCGAAAGCAGAACTCATCTGCGATCTCGCACAGGCTGGATTGCCAGAGCACATCGCGGCGCGAGTCATGGCGAAGTTAGGCGAGCAAGTGCGAGTGGTGGCGTCGACACAACGATCTCAGTTGCGCAACCGAGCCGAAGCAGTAGAGCGGCTGTGTGACCTCATTGATGCGGCGGCCAAGGTCGAGCGCGCACGTCGACCAACGCGGCCAGGCAAAGGCGCAGTCGAGCGACGCATCACTGCAAAGAAACACACAGCAACGCGTAAAGCCAACCGCAGTTGGCGCGCCGACGAATAATTCGTCAACGACGGGCTATGCGGCGTTGGCCTTTTCGCGTTTGATCTTCGACTTGCCGTTGGCGTAGAGCGCGCGCCCCACACCCGCCAAGATGATGCCGCCCGTCATCGCACTGACGGTGGCGATGAACACGATGTTGGCGCGGTCAGTGCCAGCCATCACGGCATGCACCGTCGCCATAAAGAACGACACGTATGAAAGCAGGTGAATCGTGTGCCACACCTTGCGCGGCAGCTTGCGCATCATCAACGAACTCACTTGAACCACGATGATGATGTAGAGCGCGATCACGCCCCAAGTCACTGCCGCGGCCTTTGAACCGCCGGACGGCCAGCACTCGCTTTGGCACGCTTGCGGAAGGGCAATTTCTCGCCATCCAAAATGGGCGTAGTTGTCGGCTACGAGGCCGCCGAGATGCACCCCGGTAGTGATCACTGTGAGCGCTGCGAGCCAGCGGTGAAGGTCGAGTAGCCAAGCCGGTCGGTCGACGGGCTTCAGCATTCGGGTGACGAGCAAGATGCCCCAGAGGTTGGTCGCAGCCAACATCACCCATGCGACAATCCCGCTACCCCGAGAGAGGTACCACCATGTCTGCGGGTTCATGCTTGAAAGGCCTCCAGAGTCTTCGTTTTGTAGACCGCAAGGTCTGTCCCAACCATAAACCCTGCGAGGCCAAGCCGTTCGAGCATCGCCACGGCGCTGGGTCCGTCGCTCATCATTGCGGCCGTAGCAAACACCTCAGCGGTAGCGGTGTCGCCAGCGATAACCGTTGCCGTGAGCAGGCTGGTAGAAGCGGGCAGCGCCGTCTTGGGATCAATGAGGTGATGGGCGCTCTCACCTGTCGGCGTGGTCCAGTGCCGGATCGTTGTTCCGGACGTCGCTACGCCGCCTTGTCGTAGCGCGATTCGGCCAACGTGGCCACTGGGCGAGTCGGGGTCTTCGATGCCGATGAGCCAGGCCTCTTCGCCGTCGAAGGACTCGCCGAGCACACAGATGTCGCCGCCCACGTTGACGAGTGCTCCTCGGGCGCCACTCTCGATGAGTTCTTCGGCAACGATGTCGGCCGCGAATCCCTTAGCGATGCCACCGAGATCGATGGCGCCGCCGGCCGGCACGCACAGAGTTGAATCAGCAACGTTCACAATGATGGAACCGCTGACGCCGATGAGTTGTTGGCTCACCCGTGGCGCCGCAGTCGAGGTAATCGCGCTGTGCGTGTATCCGTGATGAACCAGTGCCGGCAACACCGTGATGTCGAAGCGTCCCGAAGTCTGCTTCCACGCCTCGATAGAGCGCAGGATGATTGCCAACGTGTCCGGGTGCACCGTTACGGGCAGACCAGCTGCTTGATTGGCGCGGGTGATGTCGCTGTCGTCGAGAAAGCGACTCCACAGGCCCTCTAGCTCGCGCAAACGACGCTCGGCTTGGTCTAAGAGCAGTTCGGTACCTTCGGTAATGACCACATGGGACGAACATCCCATCACTCGAAAGCTGCGTTGAACCGAAGCTGGGATTTCGGTTGGCATCGTCCCTAGGGCTTACTGGGTGCCGTTGTCGACGGAGGCTTTGGCGTGGTTGGTGGCGCAGGTGCGGCGGTGGTTGGCGGCGCCGTTGGCGCGGGCGTGACCACTGGGGCTGGCGTTGCAACGGGTGTTGGCGCTGGCGTGCCGGCTGGCGCAGGTGCCGGTGTTGCGGCGGGCGCTGGCGCTGGAGTGCCAGCGGGCGCAGGTGCCGGCGTAGCGGCTGGCTGCTTTGCGGCGGGTTGCTTCGCAGCACCGGGTGCTGCTGGCGCTGCAGCCACGATTGGGGCGGCCACCGGCACAGCTACTGGAGCCACAGCGCCGGGTGCTACTGCCGGCGGTATAGCAAGGCTCACGGCCGTCGATGGCGCCGGAACCGTGTCGCCAACAATCGTTGGAATGGTCTCGGTGCCCGGAACGGCGGCAACCGTCGGCACGGTTGTTTCGGTGGTGGCTGCAGCAGTCGTGATCTCGGGCCGGTTCGCCGAAGCAATGACACCGGTGAGTCCGAGCACTGCTGAGGCAGCGAGACCGCTGGCCGCAATGCGTCCACCGGCAGCAGCGTGCGGCCGCTTGACGCGGGGCTTCTTTGCCCGTGCGGAGCTACCAATCACAACCGACGGCGGGGGAGCCGGTGGGGTGACAGCAACTGGAGCAACTGGAGCCACTGGAGCTACTGGCGCAACGACTGCGGGTGCCACGATTGCGCCAGCCACTGGTGGGGCAAATGGACTTGCCACAGGCGTTGCACTTGGCGCCCAGATCGAGGGGCTACTTGCCTGCAGGGAGCTGGCGAGAGGAGCCGGCGTTGCTGGCGGCGCAGGAGGAGTCGGCGAAGGGGCCGACACCTGAGGCAACGCCTGCGCCTGGGGCGCCGGAGCAGCCGATGTGGCTGAACTCTTTGCTACTGGGGCTTGACCGCGCTTGCTTCGCAGTGATGCGAGGCGCTGGGCGAGTTCGTCTTCAGTCGTCATTTTCTTCGTATCCTTCGTCGTTACTCTCGTGGTCGTCGTCATTCCATGTGCCAGAGCTTGCGTGCGGCGTTGAACTCGAGGGTGAGGTCGTCGACGTGGCACCTACGGTGCCGCTCTGGTTTGGAGCAAACGTGGGGGGCGTTGCGGGGTTTGGCTCGGCGCCGAGGTCGCCGGGCTGTTGGATAACAATGGATGGAGCAGTTGCGTCTGGCGTTGCAGCGATGCCAGCGGCGAGGGTGGCTGACACAGTCGTCTGTACTTCGCCGCTCACCATCGAGGCGGTGAACGTGACGACCTGCGCGTTGTCGGTGAGAGTCACGGCCACACTTGCTGCGGCAGGTGAGGTGGAGACCACAGACCAACCAGCGTCGGGTGTTGCAGAGATCACGGTGATGATCCCGCCCGCCGATGACAACGAGATGCGGGCGGCGTTGCCCACTTGGTATACCGAGGTGCGAGGCATGGTGAGCTCGGGCACCGGTGCGGATGTTTGGTGATTCGAGCCTGAATTGATGACGGCTCCAGCCATCACAACGGCGGAGCCGGTGCCAAGTGCACCTACGACTGATACTGCAGTGAGCCAAGACTTCTTCATGGTTCGAACTCCTTGCTCGGTGTGGCTTGTGCTCTCATCCAACAGTGATATCGACGCAAGGTCATCCCCCCTTGACCCAAGAGTCGTTAAAGAACCATCTTGTCCATCGGGGCCGTTGTGGCCGACTTGACGAGAGCCAGACGTGGCCAATTTCGCGGAGAGATGTCGCCACAGTTTGTGAGCCGATTCACACGGCGTAGTAGCTTCATGTCCGATGTCCGACTTTCTCCGGGATTACCTCACCGTTATTTGGTTCGGCGGAACAGCACTGCTGCTCGCTGCGCTCTTGTTGGCTATCTCGGCGGCGATCCGTCCGAACAAGCCCAACTACGAAAAATTGATGTCCTACGAAAGTGGTGTCGATCCTGTTGGCCACGGTTGGTCGCAGAGCCAGATTCGTTATTACGTCTTCGCGTTGCTCTTCGTAGTGTTCGACGTCGAAGCAGTGTTCATCTTCCCGTGGGCCACACAGCTCGAGCGCTATAGCGGCTTTGGTTTGGTGGAGATGGGTCTCTTCGTCTTCGTTCTCCTGCTCGGTCTCGTCTACGCATGGCGCAAGGGCGTCCTGCGATGGGTGTAGCTCCAGCAATGACACCCAAGAAAGTGGCGTGCTGATATGGGTCTCGTTGACCGCGGCCGGCTGCCCAAGCCGCTGACACAACTTTTCAACATGGGTCGCTCGTACAGCCTTTGGGTGTACCAGTGGGGACTCGCTTGCTGCGCCATCGAGATGGGCGCAGCCTTTGGCTCGCCTCGTTACGACGTGATGCGCCTTGGCGTTATCCCGCTGCCGGCAAGCCCGCGCCAAGCCGACCTCGTCGTGATTTCCGGCACGGTCACCGACAAGATGGCTCCAGCGATCAAGCGTCTCTACGAGCAGATGCCCGAGCCCAAGTACGTCATCAGCATGGGCTCATGCGCCAACTGCGGCGGCCCGTACTGGGATAGCTACTCGGTCACCAAGGGCGTCGATCAGATCATTCCCGTCGATATCTATGTGCCCGGTTGCCCGCCTCGCCCCGAGGCGCTGCTCGAAGGCGTCGTGCTGTTGCAACAACGCATCAAGAACGAAGACATGGGTGCCCGCTGGCGCGGCGAGGGCTACGTGCCGTTGAACCGAGGTGAGCCAATTGTCGTCAACTGATACTCCTATCGCTGCGTTGCCAGGCGATGCGCTGCGCGAGCGTGCCGTCGATCAACTGCGCGCCGAACTCGGCGATGCTCTCATCGACACGCTGGTCAAGCCCGGCGACGATGTCTGGGTGCGGGTTCGCGCCGATGCTTGGCATGATGCCGGCATAGCGCTGCGCGACGTTGTCGGCCTCGACTACTTCTGCTTTTTGTCCGCCATCGACTGGATGCCGTCGCCCTTTGGTCGCGGCGAAGACGACCCAACGCAGCCCCAGGCCGAGCGCGACATGACCATTCGCCAGGGCTACACCGGTGGCGAGACCCGCTTTCAGTTGTTCGCCCGGGCCTGCAGCACCACGCTTCATTTTGGCGTCACCATCAAGGCCGACATTGGCGACGATATGACCATGCCAACCTGGATCCCTTGCTACACCGGGGCCAACTGGCACGAGCGTGAGGCTCACGAAATGTTCGGCATCAACTTCGCCGGGCACCCTGACCTGCGCAATATGTATCTCCCAAGCGGCTTCGAGGGACACCCGATGCGTAAAGACTTTCCGTTGTTGGCTCGCATGGTGAAGCCGTGGCCAGGCATCGTCGATGTCGAACCCCTGCCGGGCGAACCGGCCGACGACTCTGATGCAGATGGCGGCGAATCATGACCATGCTCGGTGACCGTCAGCGTCTGGCCTACATCGCGTCGCAAGCCGCCGATGCTCGCCTCAACGTCGAACTCGAAACTGAGGGCATGACCCTCAACATTGGGCCGCAGCACCCTGCTACCCACGGCACGTTGCGCATTATCTGTCGCCTCGATGGCGAGCAGGTCGTCTGGGCCGAGCCATCCGCTGGCTACATGCACCGTGGCTACGAAAAGCTCACCGAGGTTCGCACCTTCCCGCAGGTCACCTCGCTGGTGAACCGCATCGACTGGCTGGGCAGCTTCGCCAACGAAGTTCCCTTCATCCTCGCCGCTGAGAAGTTGATGGACATCGAGGCGCCACCACGTGCGCAGCACATTCGCACGATCTTGTTCGAGCTCAGCCGCATCGCCAACGTGTCGCTGTTCCTTGGCGACCTTGGTGTGCAGCTCGGCGCAATCACTCCAGTGTTCATGGCATTCCGTGATCGCGAATACGTGCTGAACCTCATCGAGAGCGCAACCGGTGGACGCTTCCACCCCAACTTCGACCGCATCGGCGGGCTCAAAGACGACCTGCCCAAGGGCTGGATCGAAGAGACCCGCAGCGTGATGCGCAAGCTGCGCACGTTCTGCGACGAGATCGACGATCTGCTGTTCGGCAACGAGATCTTCCAGAGCCGCACACGCGGCATTGGTGTCATCCCCAAAGACGTGGCGCTGCAATACGGCCTGTCGGGCCCCAACCTGCGTGCCAGCGGCGTCGATTACGACCTTCGTCGTGATCAGAAGATCGCCATGGCCTGGGACAAGGTCGACTTCAAGGTCTGGACTCATCCAGATGGCGACAGCTTCGCTCGATGCTGGGTTCGCCTGCAGGAAACCCGCGAGGCAACCCTCATTGTCGAGAAGTTGCTCGACACGTTGCCGGCCGGTCCAGTGATGGCCAAGGTGCCGCGCATCATCAAGGTGCCCGAAGGCGAAGCCTGGGTGAGCACCGAAAACCCTCTCGGCGAGATGGGCTACTACGTGGTGAGCAAGGGCGATCTTGGCCCGTTCCGAGTGAAGATCCGCTCGGCCAGCTTCAACAACATCTCGATCGTGCCGTGGCTGCTGCGCGGTGTATACGTCCCCGACGTCATCACCATCTTGGCGTCGCTGTACTTCATTCTCGGAGACATCGACCGCTGATGATGTTCGCAGTTCACTTTCCCTATTGGGCGCAGTCGTTGCTCCGGGTGCTTGGCGGCTTGGTCGCTGTCTTGCTGCCTGCCGGCACCATCGTGTACCTCTTTTTGTTCAAGATGATGAGCTTCATGCAGAGTCGACTTGGGCCGATGGAAGCTGGGCCGTACGGCTCGATGCAGTTGTTTGCCGAGGTTGGCAAGTGGCTGCAAAAAGAAGACATCATGCCCGAGAAGGCCGATCACTCGATCTTCAAGATCGCGCCGCTCATCGTGCTCGCCAGCACGTTTTTACTCGTCGCCGTGGTGCCATTCGGACCCGATGCATTCTTCACCAACTTTGAGACGGGTGTGTTTTACGCATTGGCCGTCAGTTCGGTCAGCGTGCTCGGCATCCTCATTGCTGGGTGGTCCAGCGCCAACAAGTACTCATTGCTCGGTGGCCTGCGTGCCGCAGGTCAGCTCATTGCGTACGAGTTGCCCATGGTGCTTGCCGTTGTCGGCGTGGTCATCCAGGCCGGCACGATGAACATGCAACAGATCGTCGTCGCACAAAACGCTGGCGAGATCTTTGGCTGGAGCGGCCTCGGCAATCCATACATCCTCACCCAGTTCATCGGGTTCGCAGTCTTCATGATTGCTGTGCAAGCCGAACTCACTCAGGCTCCGTTCGACATGCCCGTCGCCGAATCCGAACTCGTGTCGGGTTACATGACCGAGTATTCGGGCTTCCGCTTCCTCATCTTCTTCATCGCCGAGTTCGCCACTGCTGGTGTGTTCGCACTGATCGCTTCGGTGCTGTTCCTCGGCGGTTGGGGAATTCCGTTCAGCTGGTTCGGCTGGAACAACATCGATCAGATCGATAACTGGATGAACATCGTCGGCCCGCTGATTATGTTCACCAAGATGATGGGACTTGTCTTCCTCATCATGTGGATCCGATTCAGCTATCCCCGTTTCCGCGAAGATCAACTGCAGCGGTTCGCCTGGAAGGTGCTCATTCCTGTGTCGCTTGGCAACATCATGCTCACCGCTGTCTTGAAGGTGGTGTTCTGATGGGTCTCAAGCCAAAAGTTCCCGGCCTCGTCAAGGGCCTTGGGGTCACCTTCAACACGATGATGGCCACCATCACCAAGGGTGCCAACACCGTTCAGTACCCACACGAAAAAGAAGCCCCGCCGCTTCGCGCTCGTGGTGTTATTGCCCTACGCGAAGACAACTGCACATCGTGCATGCTCTGCGCGCGTAGCTGCCCCGACTGGTGCATCTACATCGAGGGTCACAAAGAACTCGCTCCGCCACGTCGCGCTGGCGGCGCACCGCGCAAGGTCAACAAGCTCGACCGTTTCGACATCGACTACGCCTTGTGCATGTATTGCGGCATCTGCGTCGAGGTGTGCCCATTCGATGCGCTGTTCTGGAGCCCCGAGTACGAGTACAGCGAGCCTAAGATTGCCGACTTGTTGCACGACAAGACAAAGCTTGGCGAGTGGATGGAAACCGTGCCCGAAGCTCCTGAGCTCGAGGTCGGCGCCGACAAGAAGGGCAAGAAGTGATGCTTGCCGAAACCTTGGTCGCCCAAAACATTTCGTTCGGCATCATCGCCACCGTGATGGTCGTCGGAGCCATCCGCGTGGTCACCAGCAAGAACGTGGTGCACGCCGCGCTGTGGCTGGTGTGTGTGCTGGCCGGCGCTGCAGCGCAGTACCTGTTGGTCTACGCAGAGTTCGTGGCCATTACCCAGATCTTGGTCTACGTGGGCGCCGTGATGGTGCTGTTTTTGTTCGGTGTCATGCTCACCCGAGCGCGCATCGGTAACGAGAACGACCTCAACAATAAGAACTGGGCACTGGGTATTCCGGTAGCGCTCACCATGTTCGCTGCAATGGCTATCGCTTCAACAGCCGTACGCATCGATACGCAAGCCGTGTCTGATGCAATCTTCAAGCCCTACTTGCTGCCGTTCTGGGCGTTGTCATTCGTGTTGCTCGTCGCCGTCATCGGCGCCATTGTCTTGGCCCGTAAGGATTGATGCCCAATGCTGATCAATGAATTTCTCCTGCTTGGTGCCGTGCTGTTCTGCATCGGTATCTATGGCGTCATCGCCCGCAAGAACGCAGTGATGGTGCTGATGGCCATCGAACTCATCCTCAACGCAGTGAACCTCAACTTGTTGGCCTTCGCCTTGCGCAACGGCAGCCCCGATGGTCACGTCTTTGCGCTCTATGTCATTGCCGTGGCTGCCGCCGAAGTTGGCGTTGGTCTTGGCTTGGTTCTGCTGATTTACCGCAACAAGCGCACCATCGCGCTTGACGAACTCTCTGAGATGAAGGGCTGAGCCGTGCTCGCTGCTGAACAGGTTGCTGAACATGTCGCTGAGCACGTCGGCTGGTTTCTCGACCACGCATTCCTGATCCCATTAGTTCCTGCTGTCGCTTTCGCGATCATCATCTTGGTGGGCAAGCGCTTGCCCATGAAGGGCAGCGAAGTCGGTGTGGCCTCAATCTTTGCCTCGCTGGTGCTCGCCGTCGGGGTGGCTTACCAGTGGATTCAGCGTTCCGAGACCACGGTCGAGCCGGTCATCCGCAAGGTGGTCTGGTGGCAGAGCGGCGGCGTGCAGTTCAGCGTCGGGCAGCACATCGATGGTCTTGCAGTGGTCATGTTGTTGTTGGTGGCGTTTATCTCCACCTTGGTGCAGATCTACTCGCTCGAATACCTGCGCGGCGACCGTCGTTACACCCACTTCTTTGCTGCGCTCACCTTGTTCAGCGGCGGCATGCTCATGATGGTGCTCGCCGAAAACATGGTGCAGCTCATTCTTGGCTGGGAAATCATGGGTCTGTGTTCGTTCATGCTCATCGGCCACTGGTGGGAAGAAGAAGCCAACAGCCGCGCAGCGCTCAAGGCGTTCTGGACGGTTCGAGTCGGCGACATTGGCTTGCTGGTCGGCACCGGCATCATCTTTTTTGGCGCTAACGCATTTGCTCAGGAGTCCGGCAGCAACGGTTTCAGCATCGCCGCCATCAACGAGTGGGCGCTCAAAGACACGGGCGCCTCGCACACGTTGCTGCTCTGGGGCTGCGTTGCGTTGTTCATTGCCTGCATCGGCAAGAGCGGCCAGTTCCCACTACACACGTGGCTGCCCGACGCCATGGCCGGCCCTACGCCAGTCAGCTCGCTGTTGCACTCCAGCACGATGGTCGTCGCAGGCGTGTTCTTGGTGGCTCGCCTCTACCCGTTGTTTCACACGGGCCTCGACATCAATGTGGCTGGACAGCACTTCAACCTCATTGCCGTGATTGGTGGCATCACCATCATCATCGCGGCGGCCCTTGCCTTCGTTCAGACCGACATCAAAAAGGTGTTGGCCTACTCAACGGTCAGCCAACTCGGTTACATGATGATGGGTCTCGGCGTCGGCGCCTTCACGCCAGCCGTCTTCCACATCTTCACCCACGCATTCTTCAAGTGCTGCTTGTTCTTGTGCGCTGGATCGGTGGCCCACAGCGGCAGCCATCACAGTTTCGAGATGAAGAAAGACATGGGCGGCCTGGCGCGCAAGATGCCAATCACTGCGGCGTGTTGGATCATCTCCACGATGGCGTTGTGCGGTGTGCCGTTCTTCAGCGGCTTCTTCTCCAAAGACGAGATCATCGATAACGCGCACAACAATGGCTACAAGGTGTTCTGGATCATTGGTCTTGTTGGAGCCTTCATGACCACCGCGTACATGACCCGAGCGACCTACCTCACCTTCTTCGGCACGGCCCGAGGCGCAGCAGCTGGCGTGCATCACGATGACAGCCACGCAGTGGCTCACGACGTCCACGACACTCATGACGCCCACGACGCCCACGACGCCCCCGACGTCCATGACGCACACGATGCCCATGCTGGCCCACACGAATCACCAGCACTCATTACGGTGCCGCTGGTGATCTTGGCCGTGCTCGCGCTCGCCGCCGGCTATCTCAACGCGGCGCCGTTTCATATCGAAAAGTTCACCGAGTGGTTTGCTACTGAAGGTCGCGAACCGTTCCCCGAACTTGCCAGCGCGGCGTTCGAATGGGTCAACGCACTGCCTTCCATCGTGTTGGTCGCAGCCGGTTTCATCGTGAGCTTGTTCATCAGCCGCGGCCTCTATGGCGAGAAGTCCTTCTTCCTGAAGGGCATCACCAAGCGCTCGCGTCCGCTTCGTGCCGGCTACACGTTCTTGTACAACAAGTACTACCTCGATGCCCTCTACGAGAACGTCATCGTTCGCGCAGTGGCATACCCAATCAGCAAGGCGACGTACTGGGTCAACCAGAACGTCATCGACCGCACCGTCGACCAAGTTGGTCTCACCGGACAATCGGTCGGCAATTGGGTGTATCGCAACATCGACCAACGCGTGGTTGATGGAGCGGTCAATGGATCTGGTGCCGCAGCACGCGGTACAGGCAGCGCATTGCGGCCGATCCAGTCAGGCAAGGTCAACCAATACGGGGCACTGCTCTTCGGAGCCGCCGCAATCGGCGCCCTCGTTCTCGTCATCGTCAATACCTGAGGAGCCTCACGGCAATGGAAGTACTCCGCACCAATAACGCGCTACTCACGATCGGTACCTTCCTGCCGCTCGTCGGTGTACTCGTCATGATGTTCGTCCCGAAGGGCAAGGAACTGCTACACAAGCAGATCGCTTTGCTCACGGCGGTGGCGACGCTGCTTGTCGGCATCTACTCGCTGACCAAGTTCAACTACGGCAGTTCCGGCAAGTTGCAGTTCTTTGCTGACACGTCGTGGATCAAGGTGATTCATAGCAACTACACCGTCGGCCTCGACGGCTTGAGCTTGCCGCTCTACATCTTGAGCATGGTCGTCACCGTGTTGGTAATGATCTACTCGTGGGACCACATCCCGTCGCCGGGTAACCCCAAGGCGTTCCTCATCTTGATGCTCGTGCTGCAGGTTGGCATGGCCGGCACCTTTGTGGCGCAAGACCTCATCTTGTTCTTTGTGTTCTTCGAACTCGTGCTCTTGCCGATGTACTTCATGATCGGTGTCTGGGGTGGCGAAGATCGCCAGTACGCCTCGCTCAAGTTCTTCTTGTACACGATGTTCGGTTCGGCGCTGATGCTCGTTGCCTTCTTGGCGCTCTACTTCCAGGTGTCGGGCAAGGTGCCCGCAGGCGAAGCAAGCTTCAACATTGCCTATCTTGCCGAGCACGGCGGTCTGCTTGGTCGTTCGGTTCAGATCTGGATCTTCGCCGGCATGTTCATCGGCTTTGCCGTCAAGGTGCCGATGTTTCCATTCCACACATGGCTGCCCGACGCGCATACCCAGGCTCCTACTCAGGGCTCAGTCATCCTTGCCGCAATTCTGCTGAAGCTCGGCACCTACGGTTTCGTGCGTATTGCCATCCCGATCCTGCCCGTGGCCGCAAAAGCATGGGCACCGTGGATTGGTGGCCTCGCAGTCGTCGGCATTATCTATGGTGCGCTTGGCTGTCTGGCTCAGACCGACATGAAGCGCCTCATTGCGTTCAGCTCGGTGGCTCACATGGGTTTCGTGATGCTCGGCATCTCAACGCTTACGCCGCTCGGCTTCAACGCCGCAATTTTCGGCATGGTCGCACACGGCCTCATCACCGGCATGTTGTTCTTCGTTGCCGGTTCGGTGAAAGAGCGCTATCACACGCTCGAGATCAAGCGTCTCGGCGGCATGCTCATCTCGATGCCTCGTATGGGTTGGATCCTCGGATTCTGCGTCATGGCGTCGCTCGGCCTGCCAGGCCTCGCAGGTTTCTGGGGCGAGTTCCCAGCGATTATTTCGTCGTACTCACCAGCCGCTGGGTTGAACCACAACGTGTTCCGAGTGTTCATGGTGATTGCTGCGCTCGGCACGGTGCTTGCCGCTGGCTATCTGTTGTGGCTGTTCCAGCGCGTGGCGTTCGGTCAACCGAAGGCTGAGTTCGCCGGCGCCAGCGCTGGCCACGACGACGGCCACGGTCACGGGCATGCCGCTCACGGCGCCGACCACGGTCACGACGAAGCTCACGATCACGACGATCATTCCGGCGACATCCACGACGTCACGTTCTTCGAATGGGTTGCGTGGACACCGTTCTTGTTGGCCATTGTCGTGTTCGGTGTGTACCCGCAACTGATGTTCAAGATCATCGATCCAGCGGTCAACCTCACCCTCAAGGCATTCGGGCAGGGCTGACCCGTGCTTGCTTCGCTCCTCGTTGCCGGGGGCGGCTTCACGCCGCCCAAGGTCGACTACCACGCGCTCGCGCCCGAGATCATCCTCGCGGCCGGTATCTGCGTCGTACTCATCGTCGACCTTTTCGTCAGCGAATCTAAGAAATGGCTCACGGCCACGCTTGCCGGCTTCAGCCTGCTCGCCGCACTGCTTCCAGTCGTCACCCTCGCGGTTACTGGCAGCGAAGTGCGCTCGATGTTCGACGGTCGATATGTGGTCGACAACTTCAGCCTGATCATGAAAGCGATGTTCCTCATCGCTGGTTATGTCGTGGTGTTGCTGTCCACCAACGAGATCGAAGAAGGTGGTTATTACCAAGGCGAGTACTACGTGCTGTTGCTCGCCAGTGTGCTCGGTATGGTCATGATGACCTCAGCGCGAGATCTCATTGGTGTGTTTGTGGCGCT
>JAPKZR010000161.1 GCA_026393695.1 Actinomycetota bacterium | reverse complement strand
GGGGCGTGTCGATATCGATGCACTCATCGCGGCGCTCGACGATCAGGTGTCGATTGTGTCGGTCATGACCGTGAACAACGAAGTGGGCTCGATCAACCCGATGGCCGCCGTGTCGGCCGCAGTGCGTCAGCACGCCCCACGCGCGTTGCTGCACACCGATGCCGTGCAGGCGCCGTCGTGGCTTGATCTCCGCGAGGTCTTCCCGCATGTAGATCTGCTGGCGCTGTCGGCCCACAAGTTTGGCGGGCCAAAGGGAGTGGGCGTGTTGGCGCTACGCCAAGGCACCGTGCTTGCGCCGCTGTTGCAAGGTGGTGGCCAAGAGCGCGACCGCCGCAGCGGCACCCACAACGTGGCGGGCATCGTTGCGATGGCCGAAGCGTTGCGACTCACCGACCTCGAGCGTTCAATCGAGGTCGAGCGCCTCGGCGCACTGCGCGACCGACTCGTCGACACATTGCTTGCCGAGTTGCCCGATGTGATTGAGACCGTGCCTCGTGACGCCAAGGTGGCTGGGTCGGCGCACATCTGCATCGCCGGCATCGAGAGCGAAGCGCTGCTGTATTTGCTCGACGAAGAAAGCATCTGCGCGTCGGCAGCTTCGGCGTGTGCCAGCGGAGCGATGGAGCCATCGCACGTACTTGCGGCGATGGGCGTCGAGCGCCGCTACTCGTTGGGTGCGCTGCGAATGAGCCTCGGCCACACCACAACATCAGCCGACATCGATCGAGTCATCAGTGTGTTGGTGCCAGCGGTGCGTCGACTTCGGGGGGCAACGAAATGAAGGTCATGATCGCGATGAGCGGTGGCGTCGATTCGTCGGTTGCTGCTGCGCTGTTAGTAGAGCAAGGCCACGAGGTCGTTGGCGTCACGATGCGCCTGTGGGGTGGCGAGAGCGACACCGGCTGTTGCAGCGTGTCCGATGTCGACGATGCGCGTCGCGTGGCGCAGCAACTCGGCATCGACCACCTGGTCTTCAACTTCACCGAAGACTTCAACGAGCATGTCGTGGCTCCCTATGTGCAGGCTCATACCGAGGGCATCACGCCGAACCCGTGCATCGAGTGCAACCGCCACGTGAAGTTTGCGCGGCTCAGCGAGCGCGCCACGTTGCTTGGTTTCGATGCGGTAGCCACGGGCCATCATGCTCGGGTCACTGCGTCCCCCGACGCAGCGCTGGGCGAACTCGAACTCGAGCGTGGCGCCGATCGAGCCAAAGACCAGAGCTACGTAGTGCACATGATTGATCAGGCCGAACTGGCGCGCACGATGTTTCCTGTTGGCGGCATGACCAAGACCGAGGTGCGCGCTCACGCTGCGCGGCTCGGCCTGCGCACGGCTACCAAGCCCGACAGTCAAGACGTGTGTTTCATCACCAGCACGGGTGGCCGCACCACGTTCTTGGGTACTCGCATTCCATTTCGCTCGGCCACTGTGGTTGATACCGCAGGCGTGGTCGTTGGAGAGGTGCCAGCCGTTGAGATGGTCACGCTTGGACAGCGACGAGGCCTCGGTCTCGCCGGTGGGGGACCAAGGCGGTTTGTGGTCGACATCGACATCGAGAAGTCGGTGGTCACGATTGGCGACGAATCTGATCTGCTCACCGCAGGACACACCGTTCGCAACATGACATGGGTTCGCTCGCCCGAGTTTGTGGCGGGGTTCGACACCGTGCTGCTGCAGTGCAGCGCCCACGGCACCCCGCAGCCGGCCACTGTCTCGATCAGCGACGATGGCCTCACTGCCGAGGTGCGCTGG
>JAPKZR010000108.1 GCA_026393695.1 Actinomycetota bacterium | reverse complement strand
GTCGTAGTCGGCGATCGTGTTGAGCCCGAGGATCTTTGCCTTCAGCGCATACCAGCGGTGCGGAATGTCGTAGCGACCAACGACCGCATCGACCAACGCCTGCACGCTGTCGTCGCTGGCATCGTTGGCCAAGTTGCGGCTACTGACCCACGTGGGGAAATTGCGGAGGCGGTCGTCGACCGCTTTGTCGTTGAGCAATGTGTTGAACACAAACGTGCGCGTGCGCATGCCAGGTTCGAGCCCAGCGTTGACAGCTGCATGAGCGCGCTGGCGCACCTCACGATCAGGGTGCTGCAGCATCGCCAAGCCCTGCAGCAGCGGGGCCGTTGTGGTGCTGCCGTCGGGCTGCTCGACCGTGATCTCCATCGAGGCACTGAGCTCATCGAACAGCCGACCCCATGCGCTCTCGCCGGTGACGTTCTTCTCGGCGAGGATCTTTTCTTCAGGCTCGCTCAGTAGGTGCGGCCGATAGCGGCGGGCCGAGCGAAGGTGATGGCGGATGAAGTCGAGCGCCGAATCGGGCGTGTCGAGAATGGCATCGACGTGCTCGTCGGATGCGCTGGCCCACTCGAGTTCGATGAAGAGCAGTTGAGTGTTGATCACTGTGGCGCGTTGTTGCACATGCGCAACAAGTGCACCGTTGGCGGGGTCAACTGTCTCGCCAGCGAACATCAAGCTCGCATAGCTACCGGCTCGGCCGAGCAACTCGATGAGTTCGGCGTAGCGACGATGAAACGCGCTGAGCTCCGTTGCGTTCATTAATGCGATGCGGTCGCGTCCACTGCTGACCAGTTCGGCGCAGATCGCGTCGGCGGCATCAATGAGCGCATCAACATTTGGGGCGCCGTTCAGTAACGGTGGGAGATCCCATGCGACGCCGTTGGCAGCAAGGTCATCTGGATCGTGGGATCGGGCAGCGCCGACTTGAGACGTCATCGAAAGAGACTAGGCGCGGCGCCTAGATCGGCGCACCAACGGCGGCGACTCAACCCACCGGCGTCATCTGAATGAATTGCTCGATCAGCGCAATCACCGCTTCGGGCGCGTCTTCCTGCAAGAAGTGACCAACACCCGGCAATGTGACAACCGGGCCCTTGGGCCATGTGTCGCGGAACATGCCGACTGCGAACTCAGTAGGCACGGCTCGGTCTTCTTCGCCGTGGATGTACATGGCCGGCTTCGCTGCGAGAGCCGCCAAGTTCGAGATGTTCTCGAGAATGACCATCGTTGCTGCGTCGCTGGTGATGTGCTGCGGGAACGCAATGGCGCCTCTGCATTCGGCTGGGCTTGAGAACGGCGCCGCGTACGCGCGAATCCATGTCTCGTTGACCACTGCTGTGCGCTCGAAACCAATGCGCTTGAGTACCGACAGAATCGACCCACCGAGGTTCGACAACGTGGCGGCGGCCTCGTCGGTGTGCACCCATTTGAACCATGGGTAATCGGCCACAGTGGGCACCCCAGCGGGCGCGCGACCCGGCACGCCTGTGTTCATGAAACACATACGCGAGATCAGCTCAGGGTGACGCAGCGAGAGGCCGGCGGCGATTGGTCCGCCCCAATCTTGAGCAACAATCGTGATGTTGTTCAGACCGAGGTGCGTGACGAGTGAGTCGAGATTGTCGACGTGGTCACGGATTGAGTAGTCGCGGTCTTGGGGTGTGGCGCTCTTGCCGAAGCCCATGTGGTCGGGCACGATGACGCGTCCGTATTTGGTGAGCTTGGGGATGAAGTTGCGATACAGGTAGCCCCACGTGGGCTCGCCATGCAGGCACAAGATGGTGTCGCCACTGCCCTCGTCTACGTAATGCATCGGGAAGCCGTTGCCGTCGTAGAAGTGCGGGGCGAACGGCCAGGTGCCATCGAATGTTTCTGATGCTTCGATCATGGCGACAGCATCGCACAGCCGCTAATTGTGGCTGGCATCCCAACCGACGCCTGTCAGACTGAGCCGATGTCAACGTTCATCGAACTCAGCCACGACGTGCACGACGGAATGGTTACGTATCCGGGGTTGCCCGTCCCACGCATTGGCTCGGTGCTGTCACGCGAGCAGAGCCGCGGCCGATACGCCGACGGTATCGAGTTCGACATCGGGTCCATCGAGATGTGCGCCAACACAGGCACCTACCTCGATACCCCCTTTCACCGTTACGCCGATGGACATGATCTGGCCGGGCTGCCACTTGAGCGCTGCGCCGATTTGCGCGCCGTTGTGGTGCGCACCTCGCTGCGTGGCGCAGTGCATGTGCCCCAAGAGGTGTTGGCCAACCTGCGCGGCGCAGCACTGTTGGTACACACAGCTTGGGACCAGCACTGGGGAACGCCCGAATACTTCAGTTCCGATCATGCGTTTCTCGACGAGGCCACGGTGCGCTCGCTGATCGATGCCGGCGTTGCTTTGGTGGGTATCGATTCGCTGAACATCGACTCCACGGCGGGCAACGATCGCCCGGCACACAGCCTGTTGCTTGCCGCAGGTGTCCCCATTGTTGAGCACCTCACGAATCTGCAATCGGTGCCGAGCCACGGCGCCACATTCACAGCCACCCCGGTGAAGGTGGCCGGCATGGGCACGTTTCCGGTGCGCGCATTTGCAACTATCCCCACCAGGCCCGCCGTGTGCGAGGTGGTGTTCGACTGCGCCGACGTTGCGGTACTCGCCAACTTCTGGGCCCACGTTCTTGGTGCGAGCGACCCGCAGATTCGTTCCGACGAGTGGGCCACTGTTCGCGATCCCGCGCCGCACGGAATCACGGTGGCCTTTCAACGCGTGCCCGAAGGCAAGGTGGCCAAGAACCGCGTGCACCTCGACATCTGGTCAACCGATATTGCAGGGGACACAGCGCGACTCGTTACGCACGGCGCCACCGCCGTCGGCGCGATTGTGAGTGACGAGAGCGGTTCGTTCCAAGTCTTGGTCGACCCTGAAGACAACGAGTTCTGCCTTGTGAGCGACTGAGCCACGAACAAGATTGCTGCCGGGTTCTGTGAGCGCGGTTGGGTTCCGGCGCTGCCGCTTCCCTACCATGAACCCAACGTCACCCGCGGGGTGCGAACAAACGAGGCGACCAATGTTCGAATGGAACGAAGAGCAGCAGATGATCCGCGATGCCGTGCGGCGATTCGTCGACGACGAAGTGCGCCCACACGTGGAAGAGCTTGAGCACGGCGATCTCGCGCCGTACGACATTCTGCGCAAATTGTTCGCCACGTTCGGCATGGACTCGATGGCTCGCGATCGCTTCGCCAAGCAGATTGCCCGCGAGAAGTCAGTAGCCGAAATGGTCGCCCGCGGCGAAACTCCGCCAGCACCCGCAGCCGAGCGTTCGGGTGGCGATGGCGGCGGCGCAGCGATGTCGTTAATCCCCATTATCGAGTTGTGCCGCGTGTGTCCCGGCATGGTCACCGCAATGGGTGTGAGCATGGGCCTCACTTCGGCCGCGATCATGTCGAAGGGAACCATCGCCCAAAAAGAGCGCTGGGCCCTCGATCTACTCACGATGGACAAGGTGGGCGCGTGGGCCATCACCGAGCCTGGCTCAGGATCCGATGCATTCGGCTCAATGCGCGCCACGGCTCGTCGCGATGGTGACGACTACATCCTCAACGGTTCGAAGACCTTCATCACTAACGGGCCATACGCCGATACCACCGTGTTCATCTGCAAGCTCGACGATGGCGGACCAGTCGAGAATCGCAAGGTGGTCAGCTTTGTGCTCGACCGTGGCATTCCTGGCTTCGTGCAATCGAAGCGTCTGCGCAAGATGGGTATGCATTCATCACCTACTGGCCAGCTGTTCCTCGACGACGTTCGCGTTGGTCGCGATCGCCTCATTGGTGAGACCGAAGATCAGCCAGCGGGCGGCCGCGAAGGCGCCAAGGCAACGTTCCAGCAAGAGCGTTCGGGCGTGGCAGCGATGGCGCTGGGCATCATCGAAGAGTGCCTGCAGCTCAGCGTTGCCTACGCGAAAGATCGCGTGCAGTTCGGTAAGCCCATCGGCGAGTTCCAGCTCATCCAGGACAAGTTGGCTCGCATGGAAGTCGCTCGCATCAACGTGCAGAACCTTGTGTTCCGAACCATTGAGATGAGCGCTGCGGGCAAGACGATGTCGCTGGCCGAAGCGTCAGCGATGAAGCTCTACTCAGCACGAGCAGCAACCGAAGTGGCCCTCGAGGCTGTGCAGGTATTCGGCGGCAACGGTTACATGTCCGAGTTCCGTGTTGAGCAGTTGGCCCGCGACGCCAAGGTCTTGCAGATCTACGCCGGTACCGACGAGATCCAGATCACCCACATCGCGAAAGAGTTGCTACGCGCCTAGTTCAACCGATGCCGCTACGGCATTGATCAGAACGGGTCGCGTGGTGTGCGTGCGAAGATCTCGCGCACCATCGGCTCGAAGTGTTCGAGCGGTTCGTGCTTGTACGCGGGGTCGAAACAGTTCTGATCCCACTCGGCACAAAATCTGACAGTGGCTTCGTAGTACGGGTGGTCGATGTAGCGGTCGCGCTCGTTGCCGTCACGGCCGTAATGCGGGAGCCAGTAATAGCCTTGGAACAGGCCGTGCTGGTTCACGATCCACCAGTTCTGCTCGGTGACATATGGGCGGATGAGCGCTGCGGCAACCTGCGAGTGATTGGCCGTGCCGATGACATCGCCAATGTCGTGCAGCAACGCGCACACGACTGTTTCGGTGTCGGCGCCATCGCGCTCAGCACGTGTGGCCGACTGCAGCACATGGTCGAGCCGCGAGATTTGGTACGGCGATGGGCCTTCCATCTGACGCAGCCAATCCATGATGCGATCGGCTTGCGAATCGATCTGCTCTTTCTCGTGCTCGAACACCAACTCGTAGTCAGCACGCGTGCCGTCGGCCATCGTGGTGAACGCAACCTTGCGATCGTCGTAGTGGCTCATCAGTGCACCATCGCATTCGTTGCTTGCCCAGTGAGGAGCGCCAGATTGGCAGAGAAGTCATCGACATCGAAATACACATCTTGGAGATGGCGAGGGCCATTGGGCTGGTACTCGTGACGGGCGTGCATCACGCGATAGCCATTCACGAACAGCATGTCGCCGGCCTTCAAGCGGAACGAAACGAAGTTGGCTGGGTCGGTCACGATTGAACCGAGCAAGCGATACGCGCGGTACCACTCTTCGAGATCGGGATGATCGAACGGCAATGGCTGACGAAGCTGGTTCGAGAACCGTAGGTGGGTGAATCGACCAGCTGCATCGAGCGCTACCAGAGGGGCCCGCGTGAAGCCATCGGCCGTCTTGGAGTACTGACGGAAACCCACTGAAACGCGGGCGAGCACTTCGACCGCAGCCGGGTCAGCAGCGCGCAGTTGTTCGAGCACGCTGAATCCGTCGACCACAAAGCTTTCGCCGCCGTCGGCATCGTTCACGAGCATCGCCAGCACTTGGCCACTTGGCGGATGCGTGCGCTGAGCATTGTCGTTGTGTGGCGGCAGGCCTTCGGCCGTATACGCAATGTTGTAGCCGGTGGGGTCGAGCTTCACGTCGAAGATGAAGCCCAACTGTGAATCGACCAACGCCACGTTGATGGCCTTGGCGAATCCGATGACCGCACCCGGCTCAGTTGGCGAGCCCGAGATGATGACCACCCCATCGCGCTGGAACGTTTCGAACATTGCCTGGCGCTGAGACATATCGGCGAGCACGGCATCATGATCGAACCATCCGAGGTCGTCGCCATTGCGCCACAGTCGGGCGGTATACGAGTTGCGGTGCATGGCTCGGTTGAAGCCATCGAACGCAGCGCGCGAGTAGGTGGAAGCATGACCATCGCTCCACTCGATAGCGAGCTCACCATCGACGATGGTGGCCGAATGCGACTCGGCAGGTCCGGTGGCGCTCCATGGCTGCCAGCGACGCTCGTCGGTCTGCACGATTCGACACGAGGCGCACGGACAGTTGTCGCGCAGCCAATCGGCAACCAGCGTGGCGGTGCCATCAACGCACTGCAGTTCGAGGCCCGACGGTTGCCACGATGCCGCCACGAATGCTCCAGCGGGAAGCAGTTTCCCGGAGGAGCCCATTGCGATCTCATTGAGCGTGCTCATGCAAGATTCCTTTCACAAATCAACCCCTGTACTTTGCCATACCTCGCAAGAGCCACCAACGTTTGCGATCAGTCGCAGCGCTCGAATCGGCTCACCCGGTGGATCGCTGCGTTCGAATCATCGTGAGGAGCGCGCACCATCGTGTACGAATGAGTGAATCGCGCATCGAACTCGGCGAGCAGTCGTTGCTGCAGCGCTTCTTCGCCAACCGTTTGCCAGGCAGCCATCGATTCCCACACGAACACGAGTGTCACCTCGCCCGGGCGCGAATCGTCGAGCCATACCTCTTTCGACACAAACAGAATGCGACTCAGGCCATCGGAGAACGCCTCGCCCAG
>JAPKZR010000207.1 GCA_026393695.1 Actinomycetota bacterium | reverse complement strand
TGTTGATAGATCGCGGGCACAGCGAAGTACGTGAAGATGAGCGCCCACACGAACACGTTGTCGATGGACAAGCTGTATTCGATGAGGTAACCGCTGAAGTACTCACTGCCCGCGCGACCGCCGAAGGCAACGAGCACGACAACACCAAACGACACGCCGACCACGACCCACATCAAGGTCTCAAGCGCGGCGCGCTGCGTGGCCAACACCTTGGGCTCGCGATGGAGCACCAAAATGTCGAACAGCAACATGGCAGCGATCACCGCGAGCGTTGCCGCCCAGGACCACATCGGAACCGCGATGTTGGCAAAGCGCGTCGCTGATTCGGCGGCGGTCATGGCACCAAATGCAGAATGCAGCATTAGATACAACCGCAGCGAATCACGACGAGCTTCACGGATTCACGTTGCCTTTTCACAAGCCCTCGAAGCGAGGAATTACTTGGTGTCGTTCTTCGAGTTTGAACCCGCCGCGTTGATCACAGCTTGCGCTGCGGCAAGACGAGCAATCGGCACGCGGAACGGGCTGCAACTCACGTAGTCGAGACCGGCGTTGTAGAACAACGTGATGCTCTCTGGATCGCCGCCGTGCTCGCCGCACACGCCAATTTTGAGACCCTTCTTGGTGCTGCGACCGCGCTCGACGCCCATGCGCACCAGCTCGCCCACGCCACCTTGATCGATGGTCTCGAATGGGTTGCGCTTGAGCAAGCCCTGCTCGAGATATGCCGGCATCATTCGGCTCTCGACGTCGTCGCGGCTAAAGCCGAACGCCATCTGGGTGAGGTCGTTCGTGCCGAAGCTAAAGAAGTCGGCTTCTTCGGCGATCTCGTCGGCACGAATTGCTGCTCGTGGCGTTTCGATCATGGTGCCGATGGTGACGTTGGGCTTGTTCTTCATGCCCTTGACGGCACGGTCGATCTCGGTCTGCACCCAGCTACGTGCCAATGCAAGCTCTTCGCGAGTAACCGTGAGCGGAATCATGACCTCGACGATTGGGTTGTGGCCACGTGCCCGCAGCGATGCCGCAGCGGCCATCAGCGCACGCACTTGCATGGCATACAGACCTGGCTTCACAACGCCGAGGCGCACACCGCGTGTGCCAATCATTGGGTTGTGCTCGGCCCACTCTTCGGCGGCCTTGAGTTCGGCCTTCTCACGCTTGTTGAGACCAGTGGTGGCGGCCTTGATGCGCAACTCTTCGACCGACGGCAAGAACTCGTGCAGCGGTGGGTCGAGCAAACGAACCGTTACTGGCAGACCATCCATGGCCAACAGAATCTCTTCGAAGTCGATCTGCTGCACACGGCCGAGGTCGGCCAATGCGGCGAGTTCTTCTTCGGGAGTGTCGGCGAGAATCATCTCGCGAACCACTGGCAAACGGTCGGCCGCCAAGAACATGTGCTCGGTGCGGCACAGGCCGATGCCCTCAGCGCCGAGGTTGCGCGCGTTGGTGGCGTCTTCGCCTGTGTCGGCGTTGGCGCGAACGCCAAGCTTGCCCTTGCGAACCACATCGGCCCACTCGAGGATGGTGTTGAACTCTGCTGGTGGCTCGGCGGCCGCCAACTCCATCGCTCCAACAATCACTTCGCCGGTGGTGCCGTCGAGGCTGATGACATCGCCTTCTTTAACAACAACAGCGCCGACGGTGAACTTCTTTCCGTCGATCTTGATGGCGTCGGCGCCCACGATTGCGGGCGTACCCCAACCGCGTGCCACAACGGCAGCGTGACTCACCAGGCCACCGCGAGCGGTGAGGATGCCTTGGCTGATCATCATGCCGTGCACGTCTTCGGGGCTGGTTTCGCTACGAACGAGGATGACCTTTTCGCCACGC
>JAPKZR010000098.1 GCA_026393695.1 Actinomycetota bacterium | reverse complement strand
TTAGTGAACCGACCCAAAGTGCTGTTGCTCGACGAACCGCTCGGCGCGCTCGACTTGAAGCTGCGCGAAGAGATGCAGGTCGAACTGAAGAGCATTCAGCACGACGTGGGTATCACCTTCATCTTTGTCACTCACGATCAAAGCGAAGCGCTCAGTATGAGCAGCCGCATTGCTGTGTTCAATCAAGGCCGCATCGAACAGGTCGGCACTCCGCGAGATATCTACGAACGGCCCGCTACTGGGTTCGTTGCTGGGTTTGTGGGCACGTCAAACCTGCTCTCTCCTGAGATGTCACATCGTCTGCTTGGTGTGCACGCCGCACACACGGTGCGCCCCGAGCGCTTGCACCTGGTGAGTTCAGCGGTCGAAATTTCGGTGGGTGACGTGGTTGTCGAAGGCGAAGTATCCGACGTGCATTACCTCGGCGCCGAGTGTCGTGTACGCGTTCGCCTCGACGATGGCACCACCTTGGTTACTGTCGTACCGAGCGATCGGCCTGCCGGCGTCTCAATAGGCCGTCACGTGCATCTCGCGTGGCGGCGACAATCGGCTCATGTCATCGAGTCGGCCGATCAACCAGTAGAAGATTCCAAACAGCAAGGGGAGACATAATGAGAGCACCACGTATTGCAATGGCGTGCGGCACCGCACTCGCGCTTGTACTCAGCGCCTGCGGCAGCAGCAGTTCCGACAGTTCAGGTGGCAAGGAGCTCACAGCGATTGGCGCTGGCGAAGGCGCCTTGAAGATCGTTGCTTGGGCTGGTTATGCCGAGAACGGAAGCACCGATCCAGCCACCGACTGGGTCACCAAGTTCCAGACCGACACCGGTTGCAAGGTCGACGTGAAGATCGGCAATACCTCTGATGAGATGTTCCAGCTCATGCAGACCGGCGAGTACGACGGCGTCTCGGCATCTGGTGATGCCAGCGTTCGTTTGATCGATGCAGGCTTGGTGGCGCCGGTGAACACCTCGCTCATTAAGAACTATGCCGACATCTCGTCGTTCCTCAAAGATCAGCCGTACAACTCAAGTGGCGGCAAGAACTACGGCATCCCACACGGCTGGGGCGCCAACTACCTGATGTACAACTCTGACGTCGTTACGCCTGCGCCCGATTCTTGGGGCGCAGTCTTCGACAAGGCCTCGCCATACAAGGGCAAGATCACCGCGTACGACGCGCCGATCTATATCGCCGACGCAGCGCTGTACCTCAAGTCTGCCCAGCCCGAGCTCGGCATCAAGGACCCGTACTCGTTGACCCAGGCTCAGTTCGACGCAGCAGTGTCGTTGCTCAAGGATCAGCGCGGCCTTATCGGCGAATACTGGAGCAACTACGCCGTGTCGCAGGGTGCGTTCACTCAGGGTTCCATCGTTCTCGGCACCACGTGGCAGGTCATCTACAACCTCGCAGCTGTCGATAACGCCAAGCTCGCCACCGTGTTGCCAAAGGAAGGCGCCACCGGTTGGAGCGATACATGGATGGTGGCAGCCAAGGCCAAGCACCCCAACTGCATGTACATGTGGATGGACTACATCACCAGCCCAGAGGCTCAGGCCCAGGTTGCGTATTGGTTCGGCGAGGCCCCAGCGAACCCCAAGGCATGCGCGTTGATTACCGACGACGCCACACATTGTGATGTGTTCAAGGCAACCGATGACACGTTTGCCAAGGCCATCAGCTTTTGGGCGACACCTCGCAAGACGTGTCTCGATGGTTCGGGCGACAACTGCGTTCCATTCAGCGAGTGGATCAAGGCATGGACAGCTATCAAGGGCTGATCGCCTCTGATTGAACTTCCACGATGACAGCCACAATCGGACTCCCATCTCGAATGCGTCGACGAGTGTCGCGTTTCGTTGATGGGCGTCCGTGGCTGCATCTTGGAGCACTGCTCAGCGGTCCGGTGTTGTGGATCGTTGTGCTGTATTTCGGGTCGCTCATCGCGTTGTTCGTCACGTCGTTTTATCGATTGAACGACGATGCGACAGCCATCACCGAACAGTTCGGCACCGCGAACTATCACGAGTTGCTGAATGCGACGGTGTATCGCGATATTGCCCTGCGCACCATCGGCGTTGCGGCGCTCGTCACCATCATCGATGTGTGCCTCGCGCTACCAATTGCCTTTTTTATCGCCAAGATCGCCAAGCCTC
>JAPKZR010000301.1 GCA_026393695.1 Actinomycetota bacterium | reverse complement strand
GTGGTTGTTCGGCGAGGCCGAGGGCCTCTATACGACACTTGACGATCGGCGCGGGCTCAGCAACATCGAGCAACACCGCGGCTTTATGTCGTTCCTTGGCGGCGACATCAACCTTGCCGAGGAACGCATCAACAACTCGATCGTTGCGATGACCGAGCTCGGCGATCGCGCCGGCCTCGGTTGGGCATATGGGGTGCTTGCGTTCATTCACTTCTATAACCGCAGGTTTCCCGAGGCCGAAGCGCTCGCCACCCAAGTACGAACCGAGGCTCGCGAGCGCGGCGACGAATGGGCCGAGAGCATCATGATGTCGTTGCTCGCGAACTTGCGTCTTTGGTCTGGCCAGATTGAGGCTGCGGCGGCACTTGCCGAGCAGGCTCGCAACAAGTTCAAACGACTTGGCGATGGGTTTGGTCTGCGCCAAGCGCTCACCGTGTTGGGCCGCACGCAGGTGGCGGTACGCGACCCCAACGTGTCGCGCACAACTGAGGCGTTGCTTGCACAGACAGGCGATCTCGATCAACCGGCGTTTCCGTTGCTTGCCGCGGCGGGTATCGCAATGCACGCGGGCGATGGCAAGACCACCGTGTCGCTGGCCGAAGAAGCCATGCGTCGTCTCAACGAGACCTTTGCCGACCCCAACGAATCTCGCGTCGTCTTAGCTGTTGGCCTTGCTCAGACGGGTCGATACGACGAAGCCCACACTTCGCTGGCTCAGGTATCGCTCGGGCCCGACGCGCATCCGTTTATGCAAGCGGCCGTTGCGCTGGTGGCTGCGCTGCAAGGCCGTTCGGCCGAGGCCATCGAGGCGGCCACGCGTGTGTCTGACGCCGGCGGCCACACCTATCTCGATGGCGTCATTGCTTGCGTTGCTGCGGGCGCATCGGCAGCATCCGAAGGCGATGCTTCCGCTGCTCGCACGTGGCTCGAGCGGGCAGTGTCGTTGGCTACTGCCACGCAAGATCAGGTGGCTACCGCGCTTGCGTTGTGCGCTTACAAACATGTTCTTGGTGTTGCGCACGAACGTGGAGCTGGCGTTGTCGACGCACTTGGCCCCGGGTGGCGCTCGGTTGTAGATGCGCTACCGACGCTGCGCGAGGCTGTGGCATGACTTGGCTGCAGCCATCAGCGTTAGCGCTGATCGAACATCGTGCGCCGCTCGCCGAGCGCGTGAACGAAATCACCACCAAGGCTGCGGCGGCGGCGCCGGGTCGCACCGGTGAGCTGGCCCGCATCCGGGTGCAGCAACTGTTGTGCGCTCCGTGGCACGAGTCATTGCCAGCAGACCTCACGCCCGCTGAGCACGCAGCATTGGCAGTTGTTGAGCAGTTCATCATCGATGTGCATGGCCTCGACGACGCCACGTTTGCGGCGCTCTCTGATTACTACACGCACGCCGAGCAGATGGGGCTGTTGTTTCATCTTGCGTTGCTCGATGGTTTCACCAAACTCGATCTCGTCGCCCCCAACCCGGCCCACTGAGTAAGGCAGATACAGATGTCCACGTCACCTCGCATGCCATCAGCGTTCGGCGAAGAGATCACTTCGTACGGCGGCATGCTGTATCACCAGCCCGAGCTTGTGGGCATCTACGCCAAGCTGTACTCGCAGTTCTGGAGCCACGGCGTGCTCGACCAACCCACCAAAGAAGTGGTGCGCCTGCGAAATGCGCGCACGATTGATTGTGGGTATTGACGCAACGTTCGCTTCGCGGTCGCGAAGCAAGAGCTCGTTACCGAAGCGGTAGCCGAGATGGTCGACGACAACTTTCAGGCCAGCGCGTTAACGCCGCGGCACACGGCGGCGCTTGCTTTCAGCGATGCATTCTTTGCCGCCGCTGGCCCGCCAGATGCAACTGCGCAAGCGGCGATCTCTGCGCAGTTCACTGATGCCGAGATTGCTGAGATGGGCATTGGGCTCGCGCTGTTTCATGGCTTCAGCAAGTTACTCATCGCGGTGGGTGCAGAGCCGGAGCAGATGGATATCACGGTGCTGCGAACCCCTGGTTCGCCCAGCGAGAAGTAGATGTCGATGTCGAACGACGAGCGTTATTCCACGGGGCTGATTATCGGTCGGTTCAATCCGCCGCACCTTGGTCATTCGTTCATGATCGATTGGGCGGCGCAGCGCACTGATCGGTTGGTCGTGTTCGTGAACACACGCGACGGCGAACTTGTGCCGGGCTATCTACGCGCCCAGTGGCTTGCCGAACTGCACCCGCATGTGTCGGTTGTTGAGGTGCGCCACGATCTCGAGAACGACTTCAACAACGAAGAGCTGTGGGCCAAGTGGATGCTGTTGCTGCGGTCGCGTTGGCCACACGACACCGGACCCCATGTGGTGTTCAGCAGCGATGCGTATATCGCCGAACTCGCCCGGCGATTCGATGCGCAAGCGGTTGTGGTCGACGCCGAGCGGGTCACGGTGCCCATCAGCGCGACCCAGATACGCGAAGCGCCAGCCGATCATCTCGACCGGCTGGCGCCTTCAGTACGTGCCTGGGTTCAGGCCAATTTGTTGTAGTTGCCGCGAGCGGCCAGCGTCACTTACCGGGCTGTGGAAGAACGCGCAGGTATGGCTTCACGGTGGTCCAACCCTGTGGGAACAACTGCTTGGCTTCGTCGTCTGTCACAGCGGCACCGATGATGACATCGCCACCAGCGGTCCAGTTAGCAGGCGTCGCAACCTTGTACTGCGCGGTGAGCTGCAACGAGTCGATGACGCGAAGGATCTCTTCGAAGTTGCGGCCGGTTGACGCTGGGTAGGTGATCTGCAGCTTGACCTTCTTGTCTGGGCCGATCACGAACACCGAGCGCACTGTCTGCGTGTCGTTGGCATTGGGGTGGATCATGTCGTACAAGTTGGCAACGGTCTTGTCGGTGTCGCCGATCATTGGGAAGTTCACTGGGGTGCCCTGGGTCTCGCCAATGTCGCCTTCCCACTTGAGGTGGCTCTCCACGGAGTCAACCGAGAGGCCGATGACCTTCACGTTGCGCTTGTCGCACTCTGGCTTGATCTTTGCCACGTAGCCAAGCTCGGTGGTGCACACTGGCGTGAAGTCACGGGGATGGCTGAAGAGCACGCCCCAGCTGTCGCCGAGCCATTCGTGGAAGTTGATGTCGCCCTGTGTTGTTGGAGCGTCGAAGTTTGGTGCGATATCGCCAAGACGAACAGTCATGGTGGGTTCTCCTCTGTGAGTGGTTGGCCCGGGCATGCAATGGCTCGAGCGGTGCTTCGGTGGACACGCTACGTGCAATTCCCGACTAATCCACTCAAGAATTGACGGAGAGGTCGTTCGTCCTCCTCACGGCTTGCCGATCGGTGACTATGGTTTGTAGCAATGAGCAGCGATCCGCACCAAGAATGGCACCGAACTCAGGCGATTGAGGCGAACAACAGCACGTGGGAATGGCTGGGTTTGCCCGCTGCCGAGCGCACCGCCGACGACGAAGAAGCGATGACCCAAGCGGCGTATGCGGCTTCGTTTCATTGGGACCGAGCCGCTCGCCGTGGGCCGGAGAATCGTGTGCGCGCCGATTGGCTGTTGTCGCGGGTCTGGGCTGTTCGAGCCAATGGCACGGCTGCCCTGTATTACGCCGATCGATGTGCGCAGGGATGTGCGGGCGCGAATTTGCACGACTTCGATCGCGCATACGCGCACGAGGCAAAGGCTCGCGCGCTGGCCTGTCTCGGACGCATCGACGAAGCGAAACTCGAGCGAGAGTTGGCTGCCGCAGTGCCGATTGCCGACAATGAAGATCGCGCGTTGGTCGAGGCAGACCTCGCGGCCGAACCATGGTTCGGCATCTGAGCGCAGCACCGGTTCAGTAACCGAGCCGTGCATCTAGGGTGAGCGCATGAGTGTTGTCGTATCTCTTGCCGAACTCCCTGCAGCCATCGAGCGTCAGATCGGTTGGTGCTATTTGCTCACCGTGTCCGATCAGGGCAGCGCTCGCGCCGTAGCGATTGCTCCGGCGTGGGATCACGAGTCTGGGGTGCTGACCGCCGAGGTGGGTCGTCGTACCGCCGAGAACGCGGCTGCGCGCCCGTCGGTGTCCATGGTGTGGCCGCCCGCTGATGCCTACGGTTACAGCCTCATTGTCGATGGCACGGTGCAGGTGCACGACGTGACCATCACGTTTACGCCAACGAGCGCAGTGATGCATCGGCCAGCGATTGCGCTAGCCGATTCGTAAAGCGAACGCGGGACGATCGTCGGGGCGAATGGGTAGCTCGACGAGATCGCCTGATCGGTGCAGCAGACCGCTGTAGCCAAGCAGTTGCACGGGCCCCTCGGGTAGACCAGCGATGACGAGTTCACGCCCCGAAGGTTGACCCATCACGATTGCGTATGACTCGCCTTCGGCGCCAGTGGTGACTCGTACAACATGGCCCTCGCTCGTGGACAGCGTTGAGGTTTCGTGTGGCTTTGTGGAGTAGATGGCTGCGCCGTTTACCTTGAGCCACTGGCCAATGTCGAGCAGACGTTGCTGCTGTGCGAATGGAATCTCGCCGCTTGCCGTAGGGCCAACGTTGAGCAACAGGTTGCCGCCATCGGCAACGACGTTGATGAGCAACTGAATCAATTCGCGAGACGACATGTATGTGGTCTCGTCTTCGATCTGGTTGTACCCGAAGCTCGTGCCAATGCCGCGGCACCACTCGAACGGCTTGTCGTTGCGAATAAAGCCGAGTGCGTATTCGGGCGTGATGTAGTCGGCGTGCGAGGTACCCAGAGCAACGCCAATGGGGTCGAAACGATCGTTGACGATTCCGTTTGGATTGCCGTTGTAATAGTCGGCCATCAACTGTGCGGCGCCTTGGCCGAAACCGGGGAAGCCCACGTCGTTCCAGATGAGGTCGGGTGCGTATCGCTCGATGAGCTCGTAGTAATGGCCGAGGGCATAGTCGCGGTATTCGTCGCTCTGAGGCACTGCAGCGAAGATGGTTTCCCAACTGTTGTAACCAAGACCTTGGAAGGTGAGATCAAGGCCGCCGCAGTAGTACATCCCCATGCGGATACCGACAGAGCGAATGGCATCGAACGCATCACCCACAATGTCGCGTGGAGAGGTCCACGCTGGTCCCTTGTATGGGTTCGTGAACTTGCTCGGCCACAGCAGCACACCATCGAGATGCTTGGTGCCCATCACGCAGTACTTGGCTCCAGCGGCGGCGAACAGATCGGCCCAACGCTGCGGCTGCCAGCCCGCCGATGCTTCGTAGAACTCAGCGACGAACTCGTCGTAGGGCTTGTCGCCATAGGTGGCGAGATGGTGCTGATGCACCGACGAGCCTTCGCACGCCAACGAGTTCATATACCACTCTGAATAAGGGCACTCGGTGAACGCGATGTAGGCACCCTTCTCGCGTGCCAACGTGAACGGGTCGTCGTTGATGGGCGCATACGCCGGCACCGACGATGGGTAGTAGTGAACGAACACACCAAACTTGGCCTCGCCAAACCACTGAGGCACGACGTGCTGCTGTAACGACTCGAAATCGGCGGTGAACTCTCCCATGCAGCCGACCCTACAGATCGGGCTAGGTGGCTGGACGAGGCGGCAGTGACCGAACGGTGGCTGCGCTTCTGCGTTTCTGCGTGCCGCTCGACGCCAAATAGTCTCAAGCAATGAACATCGAAGGCGAGTATGTCCCCAGTAGGTCGAAATGGGTCAGTGACCAGATCGATGCCTATGAAGCCTCTGGTGGCACAGAGGGCAACACACTCTTCGACACCGGTATCCCAATCATCGTTGTCACGATGCGCGGTCACCGCAGCGGCAACGTACGCAAGATCGCGCTGATGCGAGTAGAGCACGAGGGTCAATATGCGCTTGTGGCCTCGATGGGTGGTGCGCCGAGCAACCCAGGTTGGTACAAGAACCTAGTTGCCGATCCCGACGAAGTGTTCGTGCAAGACGGACCTACTCCGGTTGCTGTCTCGGTACGCGAGGTGTTCGGCGAAGAGCGTGCGTTGTGGTGGCAGCGCTCGGTTGCGGTGTTCCCGAACTACGCCGACTATGAAGCCAAAACCGACCGGATCATTCCGGTGTTCGTGACCACCAACCGCTGATCCCGCTCAGGCGACCGCAGCCTCAAGGCCCACAGCATCTGCTGTTGGCCTTTGGGTAACCAACACCACGCCAGCGATCACCACGAGTCCGCCGAGCACCTCGGTGACTGTTGGCGCGTTACCCAGAATGACCCAAGCAACGATCACGCTGGTTGGTGTGACCACGGTGCTGATCGACGCGGTCGTTGTGGCTGAGATCACGGTCATCACGCGTGCCATCGCAAAGTAGATGAACGCCGAACTTGCCGACCCCAACCAAATCACGGCGATCCATGCCTTCAGCGACATACTCGCGAATTCGTGTAGGCCGGGTATGTCGATGATCACAATGAAGACAGCACCGATCACGGTGCCGGGTGTGTTCAGCCACCATGGGTCGTAGCGATCGGCGATGCTGCGGGTTGCAACCGTGACACTCGCCCATGTGAGCGTGGACAACATCACGGCGATCATGCCGGTAACGGTTGATCCTGTATGCGAGCCGCCGCCGGCGATTCCAATCACTGCGCACCCAGCTGCTGCCAGCGCGAGACCAGTCACTTGAGCTCGAC
>JAPKZR010000246.1 GCA_026393695.1 Actinomycetota bacterium | reverse complement strand
TCGATCTGCAGCGCCCAACGCTGCCCGCTCAGGCTGGCTTCGGCGCCGGTGGGCCGCACTTCTGCCTCGGCGCAAACCTGGCTCGCCGCGAGATCAGCGTGATGTTCGAAGAGATTCGCAATCGTTTGCCAAACATGCAAATCATCGACGAACCCGAGATGCTGCAGAGCGCGTTCATCAACGGCATCAAGCGCATGCGGTGTAGCTGGAAGTGATCTGGCGTTGGGCTGCGCGTCAGCCCAACTCGCCGCTTGCGTAATGCCTACGGCACAGCAACTCGTAACGAACCACGTCGCCGAACAACACCGGCGCTCCTTCGTCGGCAGTATCGCCCACCACCACAGTCTCGCCTTCGTACACGAGATGTCCGTTCACGAGCCGAGCGTTGTGCGTGGCGCGGCGTCCGCACCAGCAGCGCGCCTCAACCTGTAACGCAACTCGTTCGTCGGCCACTTCGAGTAAGCGCTTCGTGCCTTCGAACAGCAGACCGCGAAAGTCGGTAATGAGACCAAAGGCAAAAACATCGACATCGAGTTCGTCGACGGTTCGGGCAAGTTGATTGCACTGCTCGATCGAATAGAACTGCGCTTCGTCGCACACGATGAACGACAGCCGTTCGGTGGCTTGCGCCAACGCGAAGATGTCGAGATCGGAATGCACCTCAACCGCGGGAGCAGACACGCCGAGGCGGCTCGTGATCTGTGAACCGTCTCGGTCGAGTTTGGTGAGCAGTAAGCCAGTGAGATGGCGGGACTCAAGGTTGTGATGAATCTGCAACGCGAGGGTGCTCTTGCCGCAGCCCATCGTGCCGAAACTGAAACGCAACGTAGCCATGTGGTCGCAACCGTAGCCGGTGAGGGCTTACACGCGCCCTGCCGCGATTGCGGCCTCTTCGGCTGCAGTGAGTTGCTCGTCGACGATCGCTAATCCGCCCACCCAGAAATTGGGATCGGCGAGATCGCAGTCGACGATGCGCGCGAGTTCTTGGGGGCTCATGGATCCACCGGCGCGAAGCATGTCGAGATACTGCGGCACGAAGCCTTCGCCAACCTGCTCGTAGCGGCGGTACACGCTGAGCGCAAGCAGTTGCCCATACGCATAGGCGTACACATAGCCAGGCGTGTGGATGAAGTGCGGGATGTAGCTCCACCAATTGCGGTAGCCCTCGGTGATCTCAACGCTTGGCCCGAGCATGTCGGTTTGCGTCTGCGCCCACAGCTCGTTGATGGCCTCGATCGCGAGTTCACCGTGGCCGCGTCGGGCTGTGTGCACGGCGTGCTCGAAACGGTTCATTGCGATCTGGCGGAACACCGTGGCGATCGAGTCTTCGAGGGTGGCCGCCAACAATGCGAGACGCTCGTTGGGATCGGTGAGCATGCCGAGCAGACGCTTGCTCGTGACTGTCTCGCCGAACACCGATGCCGTTTCGGCCAACGTGAGCGGTGTGCTCATCTGGAACACGCCTTGCTCTCGGGCCAAGTAGCCATGCACGCCGTGTCCGAGTTCGTGCGCCAGAGTGGCGACGTCGCGCGAGCGCCCGGTCCAGTTCAACAACACGTAGGGGTGGTGCGACGGCACGGTGTACGAACAAAACGCGCCGGGTCGCTTGCCCGCGCGGTTGGGCGCGTCGATCCAGTTTTCACGCAAGAAGCGCTGAACGATCGAGGCAAGTTCGCCGCTGAACGACGAGTACGCGTCGGTGACAACTTCGGTGGCTACCGACCAAGGCACTTGGCTCTCGGCGGTGGCTACCGAAGCAGACCGGTCGTAGTCGGCGATCGTGTTGAGCCCGAGGATCTTTGCCTTCAGCGCATACCAGCGGTGCGGAATGTCGTAGCGACCAACGACCGCATCGACCAACGCCTGC
>JAPKZR010000313.1 GCA_026393695.1 Actinomycetota bacterium | reverse complement strand
CTGTTCTGCGCGGTGAACGGCCTTGCGCTTGGCATTGGGGCAACGATGCTGGCGCTCAGCGATCTTGTCTTCATCTCGAGTGACGCTCGCGTTCGGTGCCCATTCACTCGTTTGGGCGTTGCTCCCGAGGCAGCCAGCAGTGTGTCGTTTCCCCGGCTCCTCGGCCGCCAGAACGCAACGTGGGCGCTGATGAGCAGCGAGTGGCTATCGGCCGCCGAGTGTGTGCAGATGGGCCTTGCCTGGCGCGAGTGCGCACCCGACGACTTAATGGCCGAAACCCTTCGTCACGCCCAAGTGTTGGCCAGCAAGCCAATCAACTCGCTCGTCGAAACGAAGCGAACCATCGTCGAACCAATGCGCGCCGAGTTCGCCGCAGCGCGACGACGCGAAGATGCTGCGTTTGGCGTGCTGCTCGGCGGCCCAGCCAACATCGAGTCATTGATCGCTTTCGCAGAGCGCCGCGAACCCGACTTCAGCGCCATCGACGACTCGCCAATCATTCGCTGACCACCCGCCACGCTGCCGCAACCCAACCTGTTCTTGATCGGAAAACTGTGCCGTTCGCTCAGCTCACGAATGTAAATCTGCACTACTACGAATACGGCACGGGACCGCAACGGGTGGTGCTCATCCACGGGTTCGAGGCGTCGGCGCGCATCTGGCAGCTCGTGCAGGAAGACCTCGCTCCCGAGCAATATCACACGATCGCGATCGATAATCGTGGCGCCGGCGAGTCGAGTACTCCCGACGAATCCAGCGACTATGGCGTGGGCATTTTCGCATCCGATGCGTTAGAGCTCGTCGACCAACTGGGCTGGAGCGACTTCACGCTCGTTGGTCACTCGCTCGGTGGAGCAACAGCATGCATCATGGCTCTGCAACGTCCCGAACTCGTGAAGGGATTGATGCTGCTCGACCCGGTTGACCCCGACGGCCGCACCGAGACCCCCGAGGAGATCGATGTGTTCTTCGATGCATGGGCAACGCAGCGTCGCGTTCGGCTTGCGGCCGATGCCGATGCCGATGACGATGCCAGCGATCGTGGTGAGTCCGACTTCATTCGACTGCTGAACGCCGATATGGCCGCCGCTCCCGATGCGCGCTTGCGCGGCTCGCTGCACTCAATGTGCCAGCTCGGTTTGGGCTCGGCGTGCGCAACCTTGCCAATGCCCATTCTGGTTGCATGCGGAGATGCCGACGACACCATCCCGATTGCGGCAATGCTCGCCACTTGGGCCAAGTTCCCCAAGGGCACCGGCCTACACGTGTGGCACGGCGCAGGGCACTCGCCAAACATGGAAATGCCCGGCAGGTTCGCCCGCGTGCTGAGCAGGTTCATCAACAAAACGATTCCCCGCCACCAAGGCAGGTAACCGCACGGGTTACGAACGGTCGCGGATTGCCTTCACGACTTCGTCGAGGTGGGCCTGTCCCTCGTAGAGCGAACGCAGCATCCAGAACCGCCAGAAGCGAACGAGCGCCGTGCGAATCCACAGTGCTGATCCGACCACTGCCATCGCTACGCATGCCAGTCCGAGCACGATGACTTCGTTCTGATCGAGCGCATTGTCGGCTTGGCCAACCTGGATGTACGAGCCGATGCCGATGAGAATCGAGGCAACCATCAGCGCGATACCAAGCGACGAGGCCGCCTTTTCGGTGCTGGCTTTGCCCGATGTCCTCACCTGCATCTTGGCGATGTCGTTCTTGAATTGCTCGAACCGATCATCCGAGGAGTTCGTGTCTTGGGTCATGGTTATCCCTTTCCGCCTAGGTAGGCCGATGAAAGTTCTTCAGCGAGTTCGGCAGGAGCGCCGACACGCGTGATTCGTCCGCTGAGCATGATGGCAGCCCGATCGGCAATGCCAAGAACGCTCTGCGCAAACTGCTCGACGACGAGCACCGAGACTCCGGTCTCAGCGACCTGAGCAACGATTTCGTACAGTCGAGCAACGACGAGAGGCGCAAGGCCCATCGACAATTCATCAAGCAACAGCACCGCTGGGTTCGTTGCGAGAGCACGTGACATCGCGAGCATTTGTTGCTCGCCACCCGACATCGTTCCGGCGAGTTGTGAGCGCCGATCGCTGAGTCGCGGGAAGCGCGTATACGCCACTTCCTCGACGTCGCTGAGCTTGGCACCGGTGTGCGTGGCCATCATCAGGTTCTCGCGAACCGTGAGGTTTGGAAACACACCTTTGCCTTCGGGAATCGAGCACAGCCCAAGGCGCGCCAGTTTGTCGGCAGAGACCCCAGCAACCGAGCGAGAAGCCAAGTGAACGTCGCCACTCATGATCTCGACCAAGCCCGAGATCACCTTGAGCGTGGTGGACTTTCCGCCGCCGTTAGGGCCGAGCAACGCCAGCACTTCGCCGCGGCCAACCGCGAGCGACACGCCATGCAGCACTTCGATGGTGCCGTAGCCAGCGCGCACATCGAGCAGTTCGAGGACGGTCTCGCTCATGCCGAGTGGTCCTCGCCCAAGTAGGCCTCGAGCACGGCAGGGTTGGTCTGAATCTCGGCAGGCGTACCCGATGCGATGAGACGACCGAAGTCGAGCACCTGGATAAACGAGCAGACCTTCATCACCAACGACACATCGTGCTCGACAAGCAAGATCGCGGTGCCTTCGTCGCGCACGTGCAGTAGCAACTCGCCGAACTCTTCAGTCTCTTGTTCGTCTTGACCAGAGGCGGGTTCGTCGAGCAACAAGATGCGCGGACGGGTCATCAAGGCCCGGCCCATTTCGACTCGGCGGGCCATGCCCGTTGGGATCTCAGCTACATCGCGATCGGCTAGGCCCGACAGGCCCATCAGCTCGATGATGTGCTCAGCCTCGGCATGCGTGTCGGTCTTGCCTTTGCCTTTGCTCCAACGACTGCGAATCTCGCCCGCAACACGAATGTTGTCGCGCACGCTGAGCGAGGTGAACAGTTCGAGACGCTGGAACGTGCGGGCCACACCAAGGCGGGCACGGCGAAACGGCGGCAACTTGGTGATATCGACGCCATCGAGCATGACCTCACCTGAGGTTGGCTCGAGCAGCCCGGTGATGCAGTTGAACATGGTGGTCTTG
>JAPKZR010000116.1 GCA_026393695.1 Actinomycetota bacterium | reverse complement strand
AAGCTGCGCCATGTTGGTGAGCGTGATGGCGTCGTCGTCGGGGCGACCAAGTTGTTTGTTGGCCGTAAGCGCCGCCTCGTAGGTGACGATGGCGCGATCGGTATCGCCGAGGGAGTGGTGGATCGACGCAATGGTGTTGAGTAGTCCGCCTTCGTTGACGCGGTGATCGGTGGTGCGATATTGCTCAAGGCCTCGCAAGCAGCACGAGAGTGCCTCGCTGTGGTTGCCGGCGTTTGAGTGCACAATGCCCATCAGGTTGAGCGCCCACACCTCGACAACGACAGCGCCAGCCTTGCGGGCAAGATCGCGAGCATCGACCGCAACACCAAATGCTTCGTCGGCGTGGCCGGTGTAATAGGCCAAACTGGCGAGGTGGTAGAGGCTCTCAGCCTCACCGGCTTCATCGCCGCGTGAGTGCGCTGTAACCCTGGCCTGTTGCACCAATGTGCGAGACGTAGCGGGATCGTCGAGCTCGATGCTCTTCGCCCGATCGAGCAGTTCGCGAACTGATTCTCCCGAGGTGCGTGATGTATCGGTTGTTGTATCAACAGTCATCTCGCACCCCTTTCTGTCTGTGGGTAGACCCACACCGGATCTGCGTCCTCGTGAGGCTCAAAGATTAGTCAACATTGGAAATTGAGTCAGGGATAGCGAACGTTCTTAGGTCAACCTTGACAGTGGTTCTCTGCATGACACTTTCGGTGGCAGAGAACCGCGCTCAGCAGTCGCGTTTGGGAAGGCAAGTTGCGCGTGGAAGTCACGTTGGACGCGCCGATGCAGCGAACGCTCTAGATTGTGAACTGTTGAGCACGCGCCCCCACCTGCGAACCAATGAGAAGGCATGAGTCGTTCTCGGGTATCGCTTGTGGTCTTCTGGGTGCCCGTGCAGATTTGGTGGCACGTGGGGTTTTGGGCCTTTGCCGGGCTGCATTTTGGGGCTGTGGTTGTGATGTTCTGGCGACCGTTGCAGAAGGTTTTAGTGATGCGCATGTTGGGTGCTCGACGCCCCTCGGCCGAGCAGGCCAAGCGGCTCGAACCGGCTTGGCGCAGTGTGGCCCAGCAGTTGGCCATTCCTCACCGTCGCTTCGCATTGGCGGTACTTCCATCCGACGATCTGAACGCGTTTGCGTGCGGCGGAAGTTTGTTGGTGGTCACCTCGTTCGCTATCGAAGAATTGCCGCGCGACGAGATGACCGGCGTGCTCGCTCACGAGGTCGCACATCACCTTGGGCTACACACGGTGGCACTCACACTTCGGCAGTGGTTGAGCTTGCCGATATTCTTGTTGGCTCGCGTCGGCTTTTTCTTGCAGAACGTTGCAGTCGCTGCCACCCGATCATTCGTCAGCCACTCGTCTGCGTTGACAGCGGTTGGGCGTTTAGTGAGTGGGCTACTCAATGCAATTGGATGGGTGTTCTTGTCGGCGCTGGTGTTCTCGAATCGCATGGCCAACTCCATCGGCAAGCGCTCCGAACTTGAAGCCGATCGCCGGGCGGTCGAGATGGGTTTCGGTCGCGAGTTGGCGACGGCGTTGCGACGCGTCGCAGTTACTGAGCAGGCGACCAGGTCGAGCCAAACGCGTACTGACACTCAGCTCACGCATCCCTCGGCGCGTAGTCGGGTGGCCCACATCGAAGCGCTGATGCGTCGCGCCGCCGACAGGCGACGAAGCTTGACCTAACGCTCGACACCAATTGGTGCAGTGAGCGCACTCAAGACAGAGATGAGATCGCTTGGTGCAATCTCTATGTCGAACCCGCGCTTTCCGCCGCTGACGAAGATGGTGTCGAACTCAAGGCAGCTTTGGTCGATGACCGTAGGCAAGTGTTTGCGTTGACCAAAGGGGCTGATCCCGCCGACCACGTAACCGGTGAGCCGTTCGGCCACGGCTGGGTCGCACATTTCGGCGCGCTTGGTTCGTGTAGCGGCGGCAAGCTCTTTAAGCGATAACTGTCCGCTGACCGGCACGATTCCGACGACAGTCTTCGATGGTTGCACGCCCTGCACGGTGGCCATGCCATCGACAACTGCGAGCAACGTCTTGAAGACCCGGTTGTAGTCGATGCCTAACGCGGCGGCCGCTGCGGTGCCGTAGTTGCGGTCGGCGGAGTCGTGAGCGAACTCGTGCAGGGCAAACGAGACGCCGGCCTTTTGCAGGAGCACGGTCGCAGGCGTTGAGCCCTTGGCCCCATGTTTGTCGCTGCCTTTGCCCGCTCCCTGTGCCACGGTTTCTAACGTAGCCAAGAGCGCATCTATGGTGCGCCCATGAGCCATCCCATCGACCAGATCGGCATCGTCGATCTGATGATCGGTTTTCCGAAGAAGAACGCCGCCGATCACTATCAGTTTCTTGCCGGGGCCGTAAAGGACGCCGAGTCCAAAACAATGGCGATGCCTGCGCAGTACATGTTCACCGATGTGCCCTCCGATGTGCAGGCCGACACCGACACGGTCGCGATGCTCATTGCCGACATGGATCGTTGCGGCGTAGCCCGGGGCATGGTGCATATGGGCTCCGACGAGTCAGTGCGGGCGCTCCGCAATCATCCCGATCGCATTATCGGTTGTGTCGACGCCGACCCCAACGACATCGCGGGCGCGATTCGCCGTATCCGTCATGCACGCGCCGAGTGGGGCATCAAGGCCGTCACCTCGTTTCCATCTGGGTGCCTGCCGCAGGTGTCGGTCAGCGACGCCCGCTACTACCCGCTGTATGCAACGTGCGTCGAGCTTGATCTACCCATCATCATCAACGCCGGAGTGCCCGGACCGCGGGTGCCCATGTTGTGTCAGCACGTCGAACACTTCGATCAGGTGTGTTACGACTTCCCCGACTTACGCATCGTGATGCGGCACGGGGCCGAGCCGTGGCAGGAGCTTGCCGTGAAGCTGATGCTCAAATGGCCTGGGTTGTACTACATGACCAGCGCGTTTGCGCCGAAGTATTTCCCGCGTGAGATCGTCGATTACGCGAACAGTCGTGGCGTCAACAAGGTGATGTACGCGGG
>JAPKZR010000054.1 GCA_026393695.1 Actinomycetota bacterium | reverse complement strand
TCTGCCGAGATCATGTCGGTCTTCGACCAAACCTTGAAGCCGTTGAGGGTCGAGCATGGCGGCACCTATAACGCGAACCCAATGACGATGGCGGCTGGTTTGGCCAGCATGATTCAGATGACGCCCGAGGCGTATACGCGCCTTGATGCGCTCGGCGAGCGTGCACGATCGGGGCTGCGCGATGCGATTGCAGATGCTGGCTTACCGGGCAAGGTGTACGGCTGCGCATCGATGGTGTCGCTCATCTTTAGTAACGAGCCATTCTCGAATTATCGCGAGCTGCCGCTGCGCCGACGCGAGGCGGAGATGGTCTACATGTTGCATCGCTATCTCCTGAATCATGGCGTTCAGATCATCCCTCATGGCATGCTCATCTTGTCGACCGCGATGACCGAGGCCGATATCGATTTCATGGTTGACCGAGCGCGAGATGGCATGCGCGAAATTGCCACAACCTTCAATTCTGGGAGCTCGTCTTGAGTTTGAACATCGACCACATCCGTCCGCTGTTTCCGGCCCTTGATGTGCACGATCACGGTCGTCGTCGCACGTACCTCGATAACCCTGCAGGTACTCAAGTGCCGAGACAGGTCATCGATCGAATGCTGCATGCGTTGGTGCATTGCAACGCAAACATGGGCGGCAACTTCACGACCACACGTGAGGCGACAGCATTGGTCGATTCGGCTCACGCAGCGATGGCCGACTTCTACAACGCCAACTCGGCTCGTGAAATCGTGTTTGGTCCAAACTCGACATCGCTTGCCTTCGTCATCACGCGTGCGATTGCGCACCTGTTCAACGAGGGAGACGAGATCATCGTCACTCGTATGGAGCACGACGCCAACGCATCGCCGTGGCGCATCTTGGCCGAAGAGCGCGGCTTGGTACTGAAGCGACTCGACTTCGACCGCTCGAACTATCAGCTCAACATTGAGCAACTCGATGAGCTCATCACCGACCGCACTCGATTCGCGGCCATTAACTACGCCAGCAATCTGCTCGGCACGATCAACGACGTGAAGGGGATCTGCAGCCGCATTCGCGCTGCGGGTGGCCTCACCTATATCGACGCCGTTCAATACGCACCGCACGGCCCCATCGATGTGCAAGAGCTTGGATGCGACTTCTTGGTTTCGTCGGCATACAAGTTCTATGGCCCGCACCAAGGTGTGCTCTGGGCACGCGAAGAACTGCTCGAAAAACTCCACCCGTACAAACTGCGCGTGTCGAGCAACGAACTGCCCGGTCGATTCGAGACGGGCACCCAGTCGCTTGAGGGCCAGGCCGGAACGCTCGGTGCAGTCGACTATCTCGAGTGGGTTGGGCAGACAATGGGCGCCGAGTTCAAGATTGCCAATCGAAGCCACACTGAGCGCACCAGCAATGTTCATGCTGGACTGCGCGCGATGGCTTCGTACGAAGAGACCTTGTCGACCCGCCTCATCGAAGGCCTCGTCGGATTCGACGATGTCATCGTGCACGGCATCACCGACCCGGCTCAGTACTCAAAGCGGGTGCCGACAGTGTCGATCTCGAAGCCGGGCATGCAGCCAGCCGACATGGCGACCGCGCTCGACGACAAGGGAATCTTCGTGTGGGATGGTCATTCGTATGCCCTCGATGTGGTCGAGTGGCTCGGCCTCGCCGACAAGGGCGGCGTTGTTCGCTTCGGACCAACGCACTACAACACCATCGAAGAGATCGACTTCACGCTCGAAGTCGTTGCCGACTTTCTTCGTCGCAGCTAACTCATGCCACACGATTTCGTTGGCGACTGGTGTGTCGATCACACAACGCTGCGTATCGAACTTGATGCGCAGCGCACGGTGGTTACCTCTACGTTGGCCGTCCGGCGAAATGAGCTGGCGCCGCTCGACGCCCCGTTGGTGCTTGACGGAAAAGGCTTCGAGTTGTTGCATGTCAGTATCAACGGGGTCGTCCTCGATGAGAACGAGTACGTGCAGAGCGCTACGTCGTTGCGGCTTGCACTGGATGGTCTCAGTAGCGCCGACGTGACCTGCATCGTGGCGGTTACGGCTGGTGGGCCAACGCGGCTGGTGGGCCAACGCAGCCGGGGCTCACTGCGCGCCCAGGAATGTTGAGCACAAACTGCGAGCCACACGGGATGCGACGCATCGTCTATTGCCTCGACCGGCCCAGTGTGAGGTCGACATACCGAGTCACCCTTGTGGCTGATCCCACTCAGTACCCGGTGTTGCTCTGCAACGGCGATCGCGTCGGCGAAGGAACGCTCGACGATGGGCGGCATTGGGTCTCGTTTAGCGATCCAATACCCAAACCCACGTACCTGTTTGCACTCGTGGCCGGAACGCTTGAGTTCCGCTCCACAACGCACACGACAAACGAAGGGCGTCGTATCAACCTTGAAGTTGTGGCGGCTCCGGAACTGATCGGTGGTGCCGCATACGCGCTTGAGTTGATGCCCGAGGTGATGGCTTGGGATGAAGCCCAAGGCGGAGTTCCGCACGACCTCGACATGCTTCGCTTCGTCGCTATTCCGGGTTACCCAGACGCAACCGAATATCACGGCCTGATGTTCTTCGAACCGACCACGTTGCTCACCGATTCCGCTGGGTATACCGACGACGATCTTGTGCCCATCTTTGCCAACGTGTCGCACGAGTACCTGCATCAGGTTCGCGGCAACCGAGTCACGGTTGCCGATTGGCAGCAGCTAGCCCTCAAAGAAGGGCTCACGGTTCTTGGGCAACACGACTTCCGTGAACAGCGCTATGGCGCCTCAGGTCGAATTCAGTTTGTGATCGACCTGCGCCGTTTGCAGTTCCCCGAGGAGATCACCGTAGGCGCTGCGGTGCTGCAGCTGGGCGTGACCGATCCGGCGCAGCTGTACACCCGAACCACCTACTTCAAAGGCGCAGAAATCTTCCGCATGCTGCGCAGCGTTGTGGGCAGCACAGCGTGGCGGCAGGCGTTTGTGGCGTTCATTGAGCGCTTCGATCTGGGTAGCGCCGGAGTCTTCGACTTCGTCAACGAACTTCGCACGGCCGCTCCGCTTCAGGCTGAAGCCATCGATGGCGTTGCTCGATGGTTTTCACTTGTCGGCCGACCCGTTGTCGCTGCAACCACCGAGTCGCATGCAGAGGGTGTGTTGACCATGAGCCTCACGCGCACCGACTCCCTTGGCGATGACCCGCCGGTATTCATCCCCATCGATGTTGCATTCTTTGGGGCCGATGGAGCTGCCATCGAGGTAGTCGAGGTTGGATCGGCTGGCTTGGCGCACAGAAGTCATGACAGAGCGGTCTCAGCGCTTTAGCTTTCGAGCAGGGCCCGCTGCAATCCCGTCGCTCTTGCGCGGCTACACAGCGCCGATCGATCTCAGCACCGACCACAGCAGTGAGCAACTTGCGGTCATTGTTCAGAGCGAATCCGATGCAGTGGCGAGGTGGCTGGCATCGGAGCAGCTCATGATTCGCGGTATCGATGCGATCCGTCGCGACGATGCCGCGACGAGCGGCGCTGTTGTCGAGTTGCTGGCTGCGTCGCTGGGTGCCGTGTTAATGAATCCCGCAGAGGATCCTGCGATCGTTGCGCATCTGCTTGCATCGCCCGATGAATACGCCCTCGGTGATCGCGATTGGCTGATTGATGTCGATGGAGTCCACAACGGTCTGATGAGTTTTCGGCGACGGCTTGCTGAGGCGATTACCCCTCAACTGCGCGAAGCCTTCGAACGCAATGGCGACGACATTGCGCAGAGTTGGCAAGCACACGACATTGCCAAACGTTCACTGACCGATGTGTGTTTAGGGCTGTTACTCGAAGCCGGTGATACGGCCGATATCGATCGGGCCGTGCGGCGCATCGATTCGTCGAACAATACGTCGGCAGTTCGGGCGCTCATTCAGCTCGCGCATCACGACGGTGTGGTGGCCGACGAAGCGTTGGCCCGCACTCGCGAACGCTGGAGTCATTCGCCTCGACTGCTCGAACGTTGGATACGCGCCCAGTCTGGCTCACGAAGCTCGAGCACGATTCAACGCATTCGGGCGATTGTCCAAAGTGACCTCTACGTGCGCACCGAACGAGCACGGGTGATGGCGGTGTGGTTCCCCTTTTGCACCAGGAACCGCATCCAGTTTCACGACCCGTCGGGTCAGGGCTACGCCGCGTTTGTCGACGAGGCAGCCGAACTGTTTCAGGTAAACCCGGCGCTGGTGCTGCGCCTCGTCGGCGACCTCCTGCAATTCCATCGATTCGATGATGCTCGTGTTGCGTTGATGCGCGCCGAACTCACGCGGATGCGAACGATGCCGGGTCTGCCGCAATTTGCGGCGGGCCGGCTGGATCAGTTGTTGGCCCCCTGATGAGCGCGCGCATCGGCGTGCTCGGGTACTCGCATGAAGCGAATGCCTTGGCGCTTCCGCTTCGGTTGGG
>JAPKZR010000224.1 GCA_026393695.1 Actinomycetota bacterium | reverse complement strand
GTCGTAAGGGGCGACCACTCGCACCGCATGACCTCGGGCCTCAAGCCCGGCGCGCCACTCGGTTGGGGCGTGTCCTTCGACGAGTACGTGCGGACCCTGCGGAGCGATCCATGTGTCGAAGCCGGTGATTGGCCCGTTGAGTATCCATCGAGCAGCGTGCACAGCGGCCGCTGGGCTCTGGTCATGATGAAAGATGCGTGCCGCTAACTGCAACAAAATCTGTGGTTGTCCGTCGCCGCCCATTGTTCCGAACACCGCAGCAAGCGAGCCGTCGGGGTTGGTAGCCATAGCTGGTGACAGCGTGTGCGGTGGACGTTTGCCCGGCGCCAACTCGGCGGGATGGCCTTCCTCGAGCGAGAAGCCGAGTCCGCGGTTGTGCAGGTTGATGCCAGTGCTGGGCTCAACAAGCCAGGAGCCGAAGTTTGATGCGTTCGATTGGATGAGCGACACACCCATTCGTTGATCGTCGACCACGCACAAGTAGGTGGTGTCACCATCAAACGCCGGTGCCGAGCGACGCGTCGCGATGTCTCGATCGATGCTGGGCAAGCGCAACGCGCAAGCGTCGAGTAGGGCATTGCCGTCGGCACTGTCGTGCAGAACCGACGGCCGATCGAACGCAACGACTTTGGCAGCTTCAATCAGCACGTGCGCCCAATGCTCGGACTGGGTATCGCCAGGCAAATCGAGTTGTTCAGCAAGGCCTGCGGCGGCCAGCAGCAAGTAGCCCTGCGAGTTCGGTGGCATCGTGTGCAGCGTCTTACCAAAGGCGTCGCGGCTCAACGGCGTGACCCACGTACTGCCCGGAGTCGACAGGTCGGATTCGCTGTAGAGGCCATCGCCGAGGCGACGCAAGCCATCTCCGAACTCGCCGAGGTAAAACCCGTCGCGGCCCTGCTCAGCGATTGAGCGCAGAGCACGCGCTGCGCCTGGTCGTCGGACGCGACTACCCGGACGAGTCGCTTGCTCGACGATCTCGCTGAGCGCCTCACGTGCGGCACTGTCGAGCACCGCGAGAACACCGACCAAGAGTGGTGACGCCGGAAATCCATCGTCGGCCAAGCGAATTGCAGGTGCAAGTACCTGAGCAAGCGGTAAGCGTCCGAAGCGTTCATGTAAGGCGCTCCATCCATCGACACATCCCGGCACTGTGACGGTGCGGATGTCGTGGCGAAACGGCATTTCATCGTGCCCTTCGGCACGCAACTCGGCTGAGCTTGATCCGGCGCCGGCGCGCCCGGTGGCGTTGAGCGCGTGAACGCTGGCGCCATCATGAATGAGGGCATACAGGTCGCCACCCATTCCGCACAAGTGTGGCGAGGTCACGGCGATGGCGGCGTTGCATGCAATGGCCGCGTCGACAGCGTTTCCCCCCTGCGCCAAGATCGTCATACCCGCCTGAGTGGCAAGGCCATCAGCGGATGCAACCATTGAGCCGGCCGCTCGAGTCGAGCTAAACGGAGCGCTCACGACCACATGCCGCGAGCGATCAGAACGTCGCGTAGCACCATTGGTTTGTCGGTCATGATGCCGTGCACGCCGAGATCAAGCAGTCGATTCATCTCGCCGGCTTCGTCGATTGTCCACGCGTGCACCTGTAGGCCAAGGCGATTCGCGCGCTTCATGAATCGATCACTGATGACCGTGAGCGGACCTTGGCGAACTGGCACCTGCGCGGTCAGTGCGGCCGTGCTGCGCATGCGACCGTAGAGCAACGAAGCGACGCCGCGAGGCCCAAGTGCCGAGCACAGGCCAGGGCCGAGCAGTGCGCGCAGCTTGCGCATGCGACGGTCGCTAAATGCACCGACACAGACACGATCAAGCGCGTTGGATGCCTGGAGCGCGGCAACCAAAGCGTCGACGGCTGCGTCGGTCTTGCAGTCGATGTTCACCCGCACGTCGGGCCAGGCGCTCATGAGTTCCTCGAACGCCGGGATGGGCGCTGCGCCATCGACGCGCGCCTCGCTGACCTCTTGCCATGTCATCTCGCCAATGCGCTTATCGATGCCGCAGGTTCGCTTGAGATTGAAATCATGGAAGGCCACCAGCACGCCATCGGAGGTGACTTGAACGTCGGTCTCGATGTAGCGGTAGCCGAGATTGATTGCGTATTCAAATGCAGGCATTGTGTTTTCTGGAGCGTCGCTGGCTCCACCACGATGGGCGAAGGCGAGCGGGTGGGCACTGTCGAGAAATGGGTGCGTCGAGGAAGCCACGTATCTGAGTATTACCCACGGCCACTAAGGTCGAGGCATGTCAGACGTACGCGCTATCCCGCTTGCCGGCGAACGATTCACCTCTACGCAGTTCCTTGAGGTGCGCTCGCCCTACGACAACTCGCTTATCGGCAAGATTCCCGCGTGCACTGCGGCCGACGTCGATCGTGCTGTCGCCGTTGCTCGAACTGCGCTGCAGGCTGGACCAATGCCCCTGTGGCGACGGGCTCAGATTCTCGACATTGCAGCGGCTCGTCTCACCGAACGCCGCGAGGAGTTCGCTCAGATCATCAGCCGAGAATCGGCCAAGCCAATCAAGACGGCGCGCGTAGAGGCCGAGCGCGCTGCAGGCACGTTCTCGTTCGCTGCAGCAGAGGCTCGCAAGCTCGCTGGCGAGATGATTCCACTCGACGCATTGCAGTCGGGCGAGGGCAAGTTTGGCTTCACGTTACGTGTGCCCATCGGTGTGGTGGGAGCGATTGCTCCGTTCAACTTTCCGCTCAACCTCGTTGTGCACAAAGTCGCTCCAGCGATTGCCGCAGGCTGCCCGGTGGTTCTGAAACCTGCCTCGCAAACGCCGTTCAGCTCGATTGCGCTCGCCGAGATGTTGATCGACGAGTGCGGGCTTCCAGCCGACTATCTGCAGGTGGTTACAGGCGGCGGCTCCACTGTTGGCAATGCTGTGGTCGACCATCCAGATATTGCGCTCATCACCTTCACCGGATCGCCCGACGTTGGTTGGGGCATTCGCAGCCGAGCGCCGCGTAAGCGCGTCGGTCTTGAGCTCGGCAACAACGCTCCGGTCATCATCGAGGCCGACGGCAATTGGCTGCAGGCCGCCGACAAGATCCGCATGGCGGGGTTCAGTCACGCAGGCCAAAGCTGCATCAGCACCCAGCGCATCTTTGTGCACTCATCGATCGCGACAGAGTTCACCGATGCGCTCGCTGAGCGGGTCGCCACTCTTGTCGTTGGAGACCCGGCCGACGAAGCCACTGATGTGTCGGCGTTGATCTCAATCAGCGAACGAGATCGCGTGAAGAGTTGGATCGACGAAGCAGTCACGCAGGGAGCGCAGCTCGTGAGCGGCGGAGTCATCGGCGACGACGGCGTGTTGCGGCCAACCATTCTTGCCAACGTGTCGCATGACATGAAGGTGTGCGCTGGAGAGGTGTTCGGTCCTGTTGTAGCGATCGCGGCATACGACGATCTCGACGAAGCGCTACGACTTGCGAATGACTCGGCTTTCGGCTTGCAGGCGGCCATCTTCACCAGCGATATCGGCAAGGGACTCAAGGCGATCCGCACCCTCGACTTCGGTGGTGTGCTCGTGAACGAGGTGCCTACATGGCGCGCCGATCAGCAGCCGTATGGTGGCTTGCGGGATAGCGGTAACACGCGTGAAGGCCCAGCCTTCAGTGTGAAAGAGATGACCGAAATCCGAATGGTGGTTATCAGCGAATAAACGGTCGCTAGATGCTGCGGCCCGAGTCTTTCCAGTACTCGTCTTTCAAGAGGCGCTTGTACAGCTTGCCCGTTGGATGACGGGGGAGTTCGGCTCTGAAGTCGATGCTGCGTGGGCATTTCACATCGGCGAGTTGCGACTTGCAATACGCGATGAGTTCTTGTGCGAGCGCTCGGGCTTCTTCTTCGGTGGCTGGCATCGTTACTGGCTGAACCACTGCCTTGACTTCCTCGCCGAAGTCTTCGTTCGGCACTCCAAACACGGCGACATCGATCACCTTTGGATGGGTGACCAATGCGTTTTCGGACTCCTGCGGGTAGATGTTCACACCGCCAGAAATGATCATGTACGACTTGCGGTCGGTGAGATACAAGAAG
>JAPKZR010000107.1 GCA_026393695.1 Actinomycetota bacterium | reverse complement strand
TCGCACATCGAGGCGGTTACTCGCTTCGACCGCGTGTAATACGGCTAGGGCTCAGCGCATCACCGCTGCCACTTGGGCCGTGTCGAGGTATTCCTCAAGACGCGTGATGCGCCCGTCTGAAACGTAGACACGAAGCGCTGCAGGCAGATCGAGCTCGCCGTTCTTGGCGGTGCCGCGCAGCACATGCTGTTGGTAGTAGCCGTCGTCGACAATGGTGCGGCGCACTTCTTCGTAACGCATATTGGTCAGCGAGCGGTGCAAGCTGAGCAAGGTCTTGATGTTGTCGGCGCGAGTTTGATTGACCTTGTCGAAGTTGTGCCAGATGGTGGCATCGTTGGCGTAGATGGCCTCAACGGTGGCGACATCGCACGTGGCGACGGCGTTGACGAATCGGTCAGCTAGATCGTTGATCTCGTCGTGAGTCATTGCGTGGTCCTTGTTCGTTCGAGCGCGGCGCGCGTGCTGCGGCAATGAAGTCTTAGCGCATCGCAGTGCGCAAGTGGCACACTTGCGACGTGCTCAAACCTGTTCTGTCGCTCGAAGTTGCTGCCGCTGTAGCTGATGGCTTGCCCGTGGTGGCGCTGGAGTCGACCATCTTTTCGAATCTCGGATTGCCGTCACCGTTTAATGCCGACGCGCTGCAGCGTTGTCTCGCGGCGGTGCGCGCAGGGGGAGCCGTGCCAGCCGTAACCGCAGTGCTCGATGGCATCGCACGCGTTGGTCTCGACGAGACCGAGCATCACCGGGTGTTGGGCGCGGGCCACAAGGTTGCCGAACGCGATCTTGCAGTAGCTATCGGCCAAGGGTGGGAGTTCGGGGCCACCACGGTGTCTGCATCGGTTGCGTTGGCGGCAGCCGCGGGCGTGCACGTGTTTGCGACGGGCGGCATCGGGGGAGTGCATCGTGGCGCCGAGATCACCGGTGACATTTCTGCCGACCTCGATGCGCTGGCTCACCAGCCGGTGATCACCGTGTGCGCAGGGGCTAAGGCCTTTCTCGATCTGCCGCGCACGCTTGAGTATCTCGAGACTGTGGGCGTGCCGGTGCTTGGCTGGCAGCACGATTGGTTCCCCGCGTTTTATACGCGCAGCTCTGGGCTGAAGCTGGCCCATCGGGTGGAGTCGGGCAACGAAGTGGCAGCCATCTTCGCCGCGCGTAGCCGTGTAAACAGTGGCATGTTGCTCACGGTCCCCATCCCACACAACGAAGAGCTCGATACCGACATGCTCGACGCGGTGCTCGCCGAAGCGCTGACCGATTGCGACGCTGCGGGCGTAACGGGAGCCGCGATTACTCCGTTTGTGTTGGGTCGCATCGCTGAGGCCACTGCCGGACGAAGCATCCCGGCGAACCTTGCGTTGGCCGAGAACAACGCAGCTGTAGCCGCACACGTAGCGTGCGCTATTTCGAAAGTCGGGCAGTAACCCGACGCAAGAATTGGTTGCGTTGCTCGAGGGTGGAGCGATCGATGTTGTAGAGCGCGATCCAACTCGTGCGGCAACGCGGCGAGCACAGCACGCGCAGACTGCGCAGCGCGGTTCGCTTGCCGCCTTCGCCCTCGAGAGCGTTGATCCATTTCGATGAGCCGTGTGTGGTGACCACGTACAAGCGGCGGATGTTGCGCAGCAGCGGTCGCAATCGGTTGCCGTCGGCTGGCAGTTCCCACGCCACGCCATTCACCCAGACTCGGTCGATCCAGCCCTTGAGCATTGCTGGCTGACCTGCCCACCACGACGGGTACACGACCACCAGCGACTCGCACCAGCGCAGGTTTGCGGCGTGATGGGCGATGTCGGGCTTGGTCGATGGATCGTCGAGATGATGCTCGTGATCGTGGGCTGAAAAGGCAGGGTCGAAGCCTTCGGCATAGAGATCGGTGACACGAACTTCGTGGCCGGCCGCGTGCAGCGCTGCAACCGAGGTGTCGAGCACCGCGGCGGCGAACGAGTTGGCCGATGGGTGGCAGAAGATCACCAGTGTTTTCACAGCGACGCCATCCGTGACTCGATCTTGGCGAGAAAGCTTGCACGCTGCTCGGGGGTGGATGTGTCGATTGCGTACAACCCCAACCACATGCTCCGCAGGCGAAGTCCGGTTTGTAGCCGCAACGCGCGCATGAGCGTGCGGCGGCCGTTGTCGTTGATTGCTTTCACGTATGTGCGGGGCGACCCGTATGTGCTGATGCCCACAATGTGGCGCACGTGGGTGAGTCCGGGGCGTACGCGATGGTTGTTGTTGAACACAAAACCGACGCCAGGTACCAGCGTCTTTTCGAGCCAACCTTTCAGCATTGCGGGCAGACCGCTCCACCACGTTGGGTAGACGAAGACCAGTATCTGCGCAGCTTGAAGTGCAGCGGCTGACTCGGCCACGAGCGGGTCAAGAATGGGTTCGTCGCTGTGGTAGGCAACTATTTCAGCGTTGGTCATCGCTGGCTGAAAGCCCATTGCATAGAGATCAAAAACGGTGACTTCGTGGCCAGCGCGCTTGAGCCCGTTCACCGCCGCATCGCAAGCGGCGCGGGTAAAGCTCTGCTCTCGCGGATGGGTCAAGACAACTAAGGCGCGCATGTAGGCAGAACGCTAGCCCGTGACCGTTGCCGCTTGAGGGGTACGATCGGCGAGCAAGTTGCGGCTGAGCGCCGGCGTATTTTGGGGGCAGTTGTGAGCGATCAACGCGAAGCCGGCGAGAACGGTTGGGATGCAGTGCTCTCGCGGTTCGAGGCGCGCCGTGTGGCCGCTCATGCATCGGGCGGACCCGAGCGAATCGAGCGTCACCACGCGAAGGGCGCGCTCACTGCGATTGAGCGGGTGCTCGCACTGTTGGACCCCGGCACGTTTCGCGAAATCGGAACCTTTGCGGGCGCTGGTGTCGACGCTCCCCGCGATGCGTTCGTGGCTGGGCACGGTCTGATCCACTCGCGTCCGGTGCTGGTGGGTGCCGAGGATGCCACGGTGCAGGGCGGGTCGATCGGATCTGCGGGCACGTCGAAGCGGGCGCGGCTGGCTCTGTTGGCGGCTCAAGAACGCGTGCCCTTGGTGATGCTGCTCGACGGCGCTGGGCATCGCGTGAGCTCAACACCCGAACGGCTGCGGCCAGCGCCAACCGATCTCTCGTTGCTTGCCGATCTCATCGGAGTGGCACCAACGATCGCTGTGGTGCACGGTGCGTCGGCGGGTCATGGCGCGCTCACTGCGCCGCTGTGCGATTTGGTGATCATGGTGCACGGCCAGGGACAGTTGTTTGTTGCTGGCCCTCCACTGGTGGCGGCGGCCACTGGCGAGCAGATCGACAAAGAGTCGCTCGGCGGCAGCACCGTGCATCTTGCATCGGGCGTTGCTCACCTTGGGGCCGATAGCGACGAAGATGCGCTGGCGCTTGTGCGTCAAGCGCTGTCGTACTTGCCGGCCAACGTCGGCGAAGCCATTGCGCCGTCTCGCAGCGAGTCGTTGACCGCGCTGATCCCCGCCAACCAACGCGTGTCCTACGACATGGTTGCTGTGCTCGAGGCGATCTTCGATGGCGACTCCACCTTTGTTGTGCAGGACCTTTTTGGCACCTCGCTGATTACCGCGTTCGCTCGTCTCAACGGCGTTGCGGTTGCCGTAGTGGCGAACCAACCAATGGTGCGCGGCGGTGCACTCGATGCCGATGCTGCGTCGAAAGCCACTCGGTTCATCGACCTCGCGGCGGCGCATGGGCTACCGCTTGTGTTGCTGGCCGACAATCCCGGTGTCATCCCTGGCGCTGCCTCGGAGCGCTCTGGTGCGTTGCGCGCAGCAGCGCGCATGTTCGTGGCGCAGCACCGTCATCCGGGCCCAAAGCTTCACGTCACGTTGCGCAAGGCCTACGGCTTTGGCAGTTCGATGATGGGTCAGAACCCCTACGACGGGCAGACGGTTACGTTGGCTTTGCCCGATGCCACTGTTGGTGCGATGCCTGCGCGCGGTGGCGCCGATGCCATCGCCGCCGATGATCCAACCCGTCAGCGTTTGGCCGACCTTGAGCAGGGTGGACCGTGGAGGCAAGCCGACACGATGAGCTACGACGAGGTGGTGTTGCCCGACGACCTGCGCCACGCATTGATCGATTCGCTGCGCCTGAGTTCGGCTCGTTCGACCGACACGTCCGACACGCGCGACACGCGCGGTGGTCACGACGGGCGGGTCCGCCCGAATCTGCGCCCATGATCTCAGCCAAGCGGCCCACCGCCGGGTGGGTGTATCTCGCAGTATTCATCGCGATCGGATTGTCGCTGAGCATGCTCGGCCCCTCGCTTACCTACCTGCGCGAACGGGCGCACGTGAGCAAGGGCGAGATCGGCGCGCTGTTCGTTGCCCAGGCGATTGGTTATCTCAGCGGCTCGCTGTTGAGTGGCCGCATTTACGACCGTGGCCTCGGTCATCGCGCGCTGGCCGCTGCACTCTTCGGATTGGTTGGCGCCGTGGCGCTGATCCCGCATTTCACCTCGGTGGCGGCTCTTGCTGTGCCGTTCGCGTTGATCGGTGTTGTGGTGGGTATCGCCGACGTGGGCTGCAACACGCTGGTGGTGTGGCATTCTCGAGGGTCGGGCTCGACACGTTTACTCAACGCGCTGCATCTCTTCTTCGGCATTGGCGCGTTAGCGAGTCCGCTCGTGGTCGATCGGTCGCTCGCGCTGAGCCATGGCCTGTCATTGTTCGCAGTTGTCTTGTGCGCCTACACCGCAGTCATGGCGGTCATCGTGTTGCTGCATCAGGCGCCCATACCGTTTGCTGTTGGCAGCGAGCCGACAGCAACGGCGACCCAGACGCCAGTTCGGGTGCTCACTGTGATCAGCGTGTTCTTCTTCCTGTACGTGGGTGTTGAGTTCGGATTCAGCGGCTGGCTGAAGACATACGCCGAAGGCATTCATCTGCCCGGTGCGAGCGCTCCCACGTTGTTGAACACAGCGTTTTGGGTGTCGTTCACCGTGGGTCGATTGCTCGCCGTGATGCTGGCCGCGCGCATTCGCTCGGGCACGATGCTGGCGGGTTCGTGCACGTTGACCGTTGGGTTGCTCGCGTTGATGGTCGTGGCCGACGGCGACGCGACGTGGGTGTGGATCACCACGGTGCTCATCGGGTTCGCGATCGCTCCGCAATTCGCAACGATGATCGCCTACGCCGAAGAGCACATTGCGCTGTCGGGTCGCTCAACGAGTTGGTTCGTGAGCGGTGCCGGTCTCGGCAGCCTGGTGTTGCCGTTTGTGATTGGGCAGATGCTCGATCAGTCGGGAAGCTCGGCCATGCCCCTAGCGGTGTTCGTTGCAGCGATCATCACCGCCGCGTGGTTGCTCGTGGTGCGCCGCGAGCTCACTGTTGCTACGCGGTAAGAAACGCTGGCGATTCGCCGCCGCCATGCGCCAACACATTGGCACCGGTGACGTAACTGGCCATTGGCGAACCGAGGTACACGCAGATGTCGCCGATCTCGGTGGGTAACGCAAGGCGGCCGAGCGGCACCGTTGCGCCAACGGCAGCGATGCCTGCTTCGTCGCCATAGAACAGGTGGGCCTGCTCGGTGCGAATCATGCCGGCGCTAATGCTGTTGACCCGGACCTTTGGCGCCCACTCGAGTGCCGCTGTGGCCGTGTAGTTGTTGAGCCCGGCTTTGGCAGCGCCGTACGCGGCAGTTGTAGGTGACGGACGAACGGCGCACACGCTGGAGATGTTCACGATTGCGCCGCCATTGGCTTGCTGTTGCATGTGGTGGTTGGCCTGCTGGCTGCAGTAGATGGCGGCGAGCAGGTTGAGTTGCACGAGGCGTTCGGTGATGCGCGGCGACGCCGTAGAGGTGTCTACCGGGGGAGAGCCGCCGGCGTTATTGACCAACACATCGAGGCGACCGTTGGCTGTGACCACTGCGTCGATGAGCGCAAAGGCTGCCTCGCCATCGCGAAGATCGGCGGCGAAGAACTGCCAATCGGCGGGCAGATCGTCGGCGGGCTTGCGGGCGCACACGACCACCGTTGCTCCGGCGTCGGCGAAGCGCTGCGCAATGCCGCGGCCAACTCCCTTGGTGGCCCCGGTGACGAGCACGACCTTGCCTGAGTAATCGATTGTGACAGCCATGCGGCAAGCGTAGTCACTCGAATCTGACGCTCCGTCAGATAACAACTAGTCTGCGCCCATGGGGATTTCTACACAGATGCACGAGCGCGGTATTGCCGAGATCATTGTCGACTGCCCGCCAGTCAATGCGCTCACGGTCGCAGGCTGGTTCGAGCTTGCCGAACGCATCACGGCTGCTGGCAAAGACACCAATACGCGAGTAGTCGTGTTGCGCTCTGAAGGCCGCGGCTTCAATGCCGGTGTCGACATCAAAGAGATGCAGAACACCACCGGCTTCGATGCGCTCATCGGCGCCAACAAAGGTTGCTACGCGGCCTTCGCTGCGGTGTACGAATGTGCCGTCCCGGTGATCGCTGCGGTCAACGGTTTCTGTGTAGGCGGCGGCATCGGCCTTGTCGGCAACGCCGACATCATCATCGCCAGCGACGACGCCACATTTGGCCTTCCCGAGGTCGATCGCGGCGCGCTTGGTGCTGCAACGCACCTGTCGCGTTTGGTGCCGCAGCACAAGATGCGTGCGATGGTCTACACCGCCGCAACCGCTACTGCGGCCGAACTGCATCACTTCGGCAGTGTGTTGCAGGTGGTGCCACGTGCCGAACTTCGCGACGCCGCGATGGCGGTTGCCGAGTCCATCGCCGCCAAGTCGCCAGCCGTGATGCGCGCCGCCAAGGAATGCCTCAACGGCATCGACCTGTGGGATGTGAAACGTAGCTACCGCTTCGAGCAGGGCTTCACCTTCGAACTCAATCTGTCGGGTGTGGCCGACGAACTCCGCGATGACTTCGCCGGAACCGACAAAGCACACGGAAAGTCAAACAAATGAGCCGCGACAAGCGAATGACCGAAGATGACGCAATCGCATCGTTGTCCGACGGGATGACCATTGGCATCGGCGGCTGGGGCAGCCGTCGCAAGCCGATGAGCCTCGTGCGCGCCTTGCTGCGTTCGCCGCTCAAGGATCTCACCATCGTGTCGTATGGCGGCCCCGACGTTGGTCTGCTCGCTGCAGCGGGCAAGATTCGCCGCATCATTTACGGCTTTGTGTCGCTCGACTCGATTGCGCTCGAGCCACATTGGCGTGCAGCGCGTCAGGCCGGCACCATCGCCGAACCGGTCGAGTACGACGAAGGTATGTTGCAGTGGGCGCTCTACGCGGGGTCGTTGCGGCTGCCGTTCTTGCCCACCCGTGCAGGTCTTGGCTCTGGCGTTGTCGATGTCAACCCGTCGCTGCGAACTGTTCGTTCACCGTATGACGATGGCGAAGAACTCTTGGCCGTGCCAGCGATTCGTCTCGATGCTGCGTTCGTGCATCTCAACCGCAGCGACATGAGTGGCAATGCTCAGTTCCTCGGTCCCGACATCTATTTCGACGATCTGTTCTTGTCGGCCTGCGATCCGGGTCATCGTTACCTCAGCTGCGAGCGTGTGGTTCCCACCGAGTCGCTGCTCGACGAAGGCACGTTTCACACGTTGCGTATCAACCGCAGCATGGTCGATGGTGTCATTGAGGCACCCAACGGCGCGCACTTCACCACGTGCGAGCCCGATTACGGGCGTGACGAAGCATTCCAAAAGGCATACGCCACCGCAGCCGCAAACCCCGATGATTGGCGTGCATTTAGCGAACGGTTCCTGCAGGGTTCCGAAGCGCAGTATCAGGCAGCCGTCGCAGAATGGAAAGCACAGTCATGAGCACTCTTGCTGACATCGTGGTCATCGCCGCCGCCGAGGCATTCCGTGGCGACGGCGAGATCTTCGCCAGCGGCATGGGCACCATCCCAATGCTTGGCGCTCGCACAGCGCGCAGCACCTTCGAGCCCGACCTGATGGTCAGCGATGGCGAGGCGTTTTATGTGGGTAACGAATTGCCCATCGGTGGCACCAACAAGGTCGTCGAAGGTTGGATTCCGTTTCGCAGTGTGTTCGACACGCTGTGGGGCGGCCGTCGTCACGTGATGATGGGCGCCAGTCAGATCGACCGATTTGGCAACACCAACATCGCCAACATCGGCTCGTGGGATCGCCCCAAGGCGCAGTTGCTCGGTGTGCGCGGTGGCCCCGGCAACACCATCAACCACTCCACCAGTTTCTTCATCCCCAAGCACAACGCAAACGTGTTTGTGGCCAAGGTCGACATGGTCAGCGGTCTCGGTTACGACCGTGCCGCCGAACTGTCCGAGTGGGTGCAGCGCAACCATCGCTTGCCTCGCGTGGTCACCAACCTTGCTGTGCTCGACTTCAACTCGGCCAATCATTCAATGCGGCTCGTGAGCGTTCATCCTGGCGTGTCAGTTGCCGACGTGCAGGCCGCCACGAGCTTTGAGCTTGTGATCGACGGCGACGTGGGCGAGACCCGCGAGCCCACTGCCGACGAACAAGCCGTGATCGATCGTCTCGACCCTCGTGGCTTGCGCCACCGCGAAGTTTCGTGAGGTTGGCGCTGTGACCCACCCACGGCTGAAGACCGATCTGTGCGAACTCCTCGGTATCGAGTACCCCATCATTCAGACCGGCATGGGATGGGTGGCAGGGCCTCGGCTCACCAGTGCTACCTCGAATGCTGGCGGCCTCGGCATTTTGGCCAGCGCCACAATGGACTTTGCTGAGCTCACTGCGGCAGTTGCCGATGTGAAGGGCCGCACCACCAAGCCCTTTGGTGTGAACATGCGCGCCGACTCGGCCGACGTGGGCGATCGTGTGCAGTTGCTCATCGACCAGCAGGTGCGCGTGGCCAGCTTTGCTCAGGCGCCAAAAGAAGCGCTGATCTCGCGGCTGCATGACGGCGGCGTATTGGTGGTGCCTTCTATCGGCGCCAAGCGTCATGCCGAAAAGGTGCTGCAGTGGGGTGTCGATGCGGTGCTGGTGCAGGGCGGCGAAGGCGGCGGCCACACCGGCTCGGTGCCCACCACCATCTTGTTGCCACAGGTTGTCGACGCTGTTGCGGGCACTGTTCCTGTCATCGCTGCTGGCGGCTTCTTCGATGGACGCGGCTTGGTTGCGGCGCTCGCGTACGGGGCATCAGGCGTTGCTATGGGCACGCGCTTTTTACTCACCAGCGACTCGGCTGTGCCGCAATCGGTGAAGGACTATTACCTGTCGAAGACCGTCACCGACACAACGGTGAGTAAGCAGGTCGACGGCGTGCCGCACCGCGTGCTCAACACCGACCTTGTCAACGAACTCGAGAGTGGTCGCGGCAAATTGCTGGCGTTGCCGCGGGCAGCGATCAATGCGCTGAAGTTCCGCAAGATGACCGATGTGACCTTGCGGTCAATGCTTACTGAGGGGCTCGCGATGCGTAAGAGCATGGAGCTCAGCTGGACCCAAATGGTGATGGCCGCCAACACGCCCATGTTGCTCAAAGCAGCGTTGGTCGACGGTCATGTCGACAGCGGTGTGATGGCGAGCGGACAAGTGGTCGGCGTCATTTCCGACCTGCCCACCTGCGCCGAACTCATCGACCGAATCATCGCCGAAGCTGGCGTTGTGTTGAACGGCCTGACCGCGTAGTGGCCGCCACGGTTCTCGTCGGAGAAGCAGGTCTGCTTGCGGGCGTTGGCTCTCACCTGGGCTACAGCGAGTGGCTCGACATCGATGCCGATCGACTTGCGCTGTTTGCACAGGCCACGGGCGACGTCGACGCCACGTATCTAGCAATCAGCCTGTCGAACATGTTCTTGCCGCAGATCGTCGAGGTGCAGGGCTTCGCAATGGGCATCAACTACGGCACCGGGCCCGTCAGCTTCGAACAGCCGCTTGTGGCTGGCATGCGCGTGCGCGGCGGGGCGGCCTTGGTAGAGCTGAGCGAAGTGAAAGGCGGCGTGCAGACGTTGATGCGTATCACTATCGAGCAGGCCACTGGTGAGCCGGTGTGCGTTATCGAATCAATTTCGCGCTGGCTGCACTAACGCCTGCGCATCAGTACCAACAACAGATTTTTGGGGGAGTAGTCATGAGTGTGATGCAGATGTTTCGGGTGGACGGACGCGTGGCATTTGTCAACGGTGCCGGGCGCGGCATCGGAGCCGC
>JAPKZR010000120.1 GCA_026393695.1 Actinomycetota bacterium | reverse complement strand
TCACCAACTGCTGCCGACTTCAGCGTTCGGCCCGGCGTAGACATCGCCACGTATCTCGCTGCTGTCGCCGCCGCACGCGATGCGGTGCGCGCGGGGCAACTCGACAAAGCAGTGATCGCCCGCGACATCGTGGTCAGCTCAAGCGAGCCAATCAATGTGCATGCTGTGTTACTGCGACTGCGGGCCAGCTTCGGCTCGAGCTATCGCTACTCCATCGACGGATTCCTCGGAGCGTCTCCCGAGTTGCTCATCGCGCTCGATGGCGCAACGGTTTCGTCGCATCCGTTGGCCGGCACCACGCCTCGCACCGGCGACCCGGCCACCGACGCGCGTCTGGCCGCCGAACTTCTCGCGAGCCCAAAAAATCAGATCGAGCATCGGGTCGTGATCGATGTTGTGCACGACACGTTGTTGCCGTGGGCCAGCTATCTCGATTGGGAACCCGAGCCATCCATCGTGGCCGTCGCCAACGTGCAGCACCTCGGCACTCGCATGCAAGGCCAACTCTCGCAGCCGAGTCCCGACGTCGTCACCTTGGCCAAAGCGTTGTCTCCAACGCCAGCGCTTGGTGGTCACCCACAGCAAGCGGCGCTCGACCTCATTGAGCGCGTCGAAGGCTTCCGCCGCGGCCGCTACGGAGGCGCCGTGGGTTGGGTCGATGCGCGCGGCAACGGCACATGGGCCGTGGCCATTCGTTGCGCCGAGTTCTCCCAGGACCGACGTCAGGCGCGTTTGTTTGCTGGCGGAGGCATCGTTGCCGACAGCGAACCACTTGCCGAACTCGCCGAGACACAAGCGAAGTTTCAGGCGATGTTGTCAGCAATCATCAGGCCATAAGGTCGATAGCGGCAGACACCGCTTCGTTCACGAGTTGATGCACCGCCACGTTTGCCTCACGCGTGCTCTGCACGCGAACCACCTGCGGCCCAGCAACCACAAGGGCTGCACGCAGTTCGGCCAACGTATGCACCGTGGCCGCCGGAATTGAATGCGCTGCTGCGAGCGCAACGAGATCGGTGCCGTGGGGCGTGCCGAAGAGTTGCTCGAAACGCTCACTTGCAAGCGCCGAGGCCTGCGGCAAGAAACTGAAGATGCCACCGCCATCGTTGTCGACAACAACGATGCGCAGATCGGCGTTGCGGCGCGACATGAGCGCGATCAGTGCTGAGCTGTCGTGCACAAACGCGACATCGCCAATCAGCAATGCCGTCGGCGCGCACGTTGCCACGGCCACACCAATTGCAGTTGCAACAACTCCATCAATTCCGTTGGCGCCGCGGTTGCAGTGAACGGTGACGCCCTCGGCGATCTCACCGAACCACTCGACATCACGAATGGGCATTGATGACGACACCACAAGATGAGCGTTCGCTGGTAGCGAGGCGCCGAGAGAGCGAGCCACCAACGGCTCGGTCAATGCCGCTGATGGGCCGTTGTCGAGTGCCGTCGTGATGGCTTGTTGCGCGTGGGCCTCGGCTGTTGTCCAGTCCGTGAGCCAGCGCGCATCGGCTGCGGACGCAAGCGCAAGCGCAAGTGCGACCAACGAACGACAGACCTGAGCCACATCGGCAGTGAGTCGATGCGAGATCGCTGCATCAGGGTCGGCCCACGTGGGCACAGCGCTGATCTGAATCTGCACCGCGTTCGATGCGGTGAGCCATTGGTTCAGCACCTTCGATGCGGGCGGTTCACCGAGTCGGAGCACCACGTGGGGGATGTGTTGCGAGGCGAACCCGGCGTGACGCAACAGTTGGTCTGCGGCCGCCACAGCGACCGCGTTGAAATGGCGCAGACCCGATCGCGAGTCGGCGAGCACTGGCCATCCGAGCGCCTGTGCAAGCAACACCACAGCAGCCGGATCGCCACAACCGTGCCCGGCAACGATGACACCACGCCCGCGGTTGAGCAGCGCGGCAAGATCGACGAGCGCATCGTGCGATGCAGCGGCCGAACTCGACAACGAAACACTGCGTCCTGGCGCTGCTCGGCGCGCAGGCAGCTGCGCGGCGACACCTACCAACGGCTCACGAAACGGCAGATTGAGATGCACCGGTCCCGGCCATGCGCCGGTGGACGACGAGAAGCTGTGCGCGGCCAGCGAGCGCCACGTGTGCGCGGCAGCGCTGTCGGCCACGCCTGGGTCATGGAACCAGCGCACGGCATCGCCATAGAGCTTGGTCTGGTCGATGGTTTGAGCGGCACCCACATCGCGCAGTTCAGGCGGACGATCGGCAGT
>JAPKZR010000330.1 GCA_026393695.1 Actinomycetota bacterium | reverse complement strand
GCGGTGCGGGCCAACACCGTTCCGAGCAGTGGTCCCACGATGCGGCCGGCGTTCCATGAATAGATGCCAAGCGACGACATCGCCATCAACTCTTCAGGAGGAACAAGGTCGGGAAGAATGGCCGCATACGCGGGAGCGCCAAGCGAGCCCATCGCGCTCGCGAACATGATCAGCCCTGCCAAGGCAATGGGACTGCGGACGCCGACGCCGAGCAGCACAGCCAGCAGCATCGTGAAGAACGCTTGGCCAAGGATGCCGCCGACGAACACTCTGCTGCGATCGAAGCGATCGGCCAACACGCCGCCCAATGGCGCTGCGATTCCCTGCGGCATAAACGTGGCTAACGCAATGAGTCCGGTTTGCAGAGCACTACCCGTGTTCGACGCGACAAGCGTGCCAACCACCACGAGTTGGATCCATGTACCTGCGTCGGAAATGACCCCCGCGCCCCAGATGAGCAACACCGAGCGGTGTCGAAGCGGACGAAACGGATGATTACTCAAGAGCGGCCAACGGTACCAGCGCGAGTACGGTCACCGGCATGACTTTTGCCCACAACGGAGCCTGTGACATCTACTACGAGACATTCGGCGACGCGGCCCATCCGACGCTGCTCCTCGTGAATGGCTTGGGCGGCCAATGCATCAACTTTCAAGACGACTGGTGCAACCGATTTGCGGCGACCGGGCTGCATGTCATCCGCTTCGACAATCGCGATGTTGGTCTATCGAGCAAGTTCACCGATGCACCTGTGGGCGACAAGGGCAACGCGTACCTGCTGTCTGACATGGCCAACGATGCCATCGCCGTGCTCGACACAGCAGGTATCGAGCGTGCGCACATTCTTGGTCTCTCGATGGGCGGCATGATCGTGCAAACCATCGCGATCAACCATCCGCATCGGGTGATCACCATGACTTCGGTGATGTCCACCACCGGCGAACCCGAATACGGACAGCCAGCGCCAAGTGCGTACAGCTTGCTGACCGCGCCGCCGGCCGTTGATCGCGAATCGTTCGTGGCCAACACGTTCGCCAGCCTTCGCGAATGGGGCAGCCCCGAGTTCGCCGACGAGTCGCGCTGGCGTGCCGATGCCGAGCGTTCGTTCGATCGTTGTTTCCATCCAGCAGGAACGGCTCGCCAGTTCATGGCCGTGCGCGCTTCGGGCCCACGCGCCGAAGCACTGCGATCAGTGCAGATTCCAACGCTGGTTATGCACGGCGATCGAGACACCCTGATCGACGCGAGCGGCGGACGTCGTACGGCCGAGATCATGCCGAACGCTCGTTTCGAACTCATTGAGGGCATGGGCCATGACTACCCACCACAACTGTGGGACCGCTGGATCGAGTTGGTGAATCAGCTGATCAGCGAGGCTCGCGGCGCATAGTCCACACCGTTGGCGAGCCCTCGATGCTGATTTCGTCGGCCACCGTAAAACCGTGCCTCGAATAGAAGGCGATGTTCTCTGGCTTTTGCGTTTCGAGATAGGCGAGCACGCCGTCGTTGTCAGCGATATTGAGCACTGGCTGAAGGAGCCGACCACCGGCGCCACGGCCCTGCACCAACGGATCGGTGCCGAGCAAGGCGAGATACCAATGCGGCTCATGCGGATGAACCTTGTCGACCGCGGCGAGCAGGTTGATGCCGCGCATGCGGTTGCGGCCATTGATCAACAGTCGAGCGACGCGCAACTGCAGCATCGCCTCGCGTGACTTGGTGCGTGGCATTTCGCCAGGCGGTACCCAGATGGCAGCGCCAACCACGCGGTCGCCAGCGCGGGCGGCCCAACACTTGTCGAACGGCGCGGCATCGGCCACGAATGCACCGAACGCGCCAGGCAACATCTGATGCTCTTGCACGCGAGTCTTGGCAAAGAAACCAAACACCGGATCTGGCCAGAACGCTCTGGCGAGCACGGCAAGTGCTTCGTCGTGCTCGCTGGCTTGCAGTTGGTCAATTGAAATCTCGGCACCACGAACATCGGTCACCGCCACAGAGTACGTGCTCAGGGGCTCCCGCTAACGATGTCACACCCCAGTTCTATGGTCGTACATATGTTCGATATGATCGTAGAAACCGAACTCGATTTGGGGTCGTTGCTCGCTTCGCTCGATCACGAGCGTCGCCGTGTTGAGGCCCGCGTGGCCGAGGTTGTGGCCGAGGCCGACCGCCGAGCTGCATACGCAGCCGATGGACACGCCAGCGTTACCGGTTGGTGCCGGGCCGGGGCGCGGTGGTCTACCAACGAAGCATTGGTGCACCTGCGGCTGGGGCGGCTCATGTTTGCGTCGCCGGCAGTTGCTGCCGCTGCCCATGGCGGCCTCGTGGGCGTGGCCCAGTTGCATGCGTTGGCTCGGGCATTCGCCAACCCACGCTGCGGCGGCCAACTGCTGCACGTGATCGATCTACTCATCGAGCACGCCCAGCACCTCTCATTCGACGAGTTCAACTTGGTCGTGCGCCGTTGGGAAATGCTCGCCGATGCCGACGGCGCGTTTCGCGACGAAGAATCCACGCACCTTGATCGCACGGCCCAGATCGGGCTCAACGATGGCGGGGTCCATGTCCGTGCCCGCGGCGGTTCGGCACAGGGCGTGCTCATCTCCGAGATCTTTCAACGCTTTGTCGATGCCGAGTTCGTGTCCGACTGGGCCGACACCGTGGCCACTCACGGCGACGATGCGTGCGCAGCGTTGATGCCCCGCACTCACGCGCAGCGCCGGTTCGATGCGTTTCATCACATCTTTCTTGCAGCCGCATCAACCCCGCCCGCCGCCCAGGCGCCCGAGCCTGTGGTGAACATCGTTGTCACGCTCGAAACCCTTGAGGCCGCCGTTGGCCACGCCGCTGTTGGCCAAGCATCATCGCCGTGCCATGCGGCGCCAGATCCGCTGTGGTCGCGAAGCGAAACCACCAACGGCACGCTGCTGGCACCCAACGACATCTTGGCCGCAGCACTCATTGGCCACATCCGGCGCGTTGTGGTCGATTCCGCCGGAGTCATCATCGACCTTGGTCGAAAACGTCGGTTGTTCACCGGCAACCAACGTCAAGCGGTGCTGATGAGCTCGGCTCGATGTATCTGGCCCGGATGCGATCAACCATCTGGGCGATGTCAGGCCGATCACCTTCACGAGTGGCAACACTACCAACATCGCCAACGCAGCTCCGCTGTGTTCACGACACAACCGTTGGAAATCACGCGGCTACTCAACGCACCGAGACAGCAATGGCTACTGGCACACCCACAGACCCGATGGAAGCGAGATCACATGAGCGCGCAGTTACTAGCCAGCCCGGTTCGTGAAGTCGGCGATGAACAGGCCCAGACCGCACATCACCAAGAAGCCCGCAATCAACCAGAAGCGAATGATCACAGTGGTTTCGGCCCAACCGGCCATCTCGAAATGATGATGAATGGGCGACAACCGAAAGAGGCGCCGCCGGCCCTTCGTTGCTTTGAACACGCCCATCTGCACCGCTACCGAGCCGATTTCAATCACGTTGAGACCACACAGCACCGGCAACAGCAGTTGCGTGTTTGTCGCGAGAGCCAGCAGCGCGAGCGCCGTGCCAAGCGCCAACGCACCAACGTCGCCCATGAAGATCTTCGCCGGGGCCGCGTTCCACCATAGGAAGCCTGCGCAGGCGCCGGCGAAAGCCGCGGCAAACACGGCGAGGTCATACGGGTTCACAATCGACGGGTACAGATGGTGATTGCGGAAGCCCACAAACGCAATTACGGCAAAGGCGCAAAAGGCAAACATTGCTGCGCCGCCTGCCAGGCCATCGAGCCCGTCGGTCACGTTGACGGCGTTGGCGGTGCAAAAGATGATGGTGCCCGCCCAGATCACCCACACCACCGGCCCAAGCTGCCAGCCCGGCAAGTCGGCTCGGGTCAGCGACAAGTGGGTGTCGATGTCGGTGATGAGCACCAGCACGGCAGCGATTCCGAACGACACCAGCAACGTGATGTAGCCCTTGAGCCTCCACAGCACGCCGCGGTTTCGCTTCTTGGTCACCTTGATGTAGTCATCAACGAACCCAATCATCGCCATCACCAGCACGCCGCCGAGCATCACCAAGGTCTGGTTGCTGAACACCACGCCTTTCCTCAGGTGGGTCAACAAATACGCCGAGGTCGCAGCCACAAGTACGGCGAGGCCACCCATCGTGGGGGTGCCGGCCTTGTGCTGGTGTTGTGGCACGCGCTTGTTGGCGGCGTTCAGTTCAAGGATGGGTTGACTACGGCCACGAGTGCGCATCACGCGCTCGAGCCAGCCAGTTCCGATGAGCGAAATTGCGGCGGCGATCGAGCCAGCCAGCAAGAGCGCAATCACGCGTGCAGTGTGCCGAATACGGCGCTATGTCGCTAGGGCCGAAAGTCCTGAGCTTGCGCTGAGCATCAATCGATCAATTAATCAATCAGCGATAGCCGGCTCAGCGTGGTGAAGCTGCTGAGGTAAATGTCGCGGCCAAAGCCAGCGGCCGGAAACAGCACCGACTGGGCCGGGCTACCCGAATCGGCGCGCAGCTTTTCCTCGCCGGTGGTGATGTCGAGAATCACGAACTGATCCATGAAGCGAGTGGCATCGTGATCGTTGGT
>JAPKZR010000226.1 GCA_026393695.1 Actinomycetota bacterium | reverse complement strand
TCTCGCTGATCACTGGCTACAGCAGCCGCGAGGGCGCACACGTTGTGATCACCGACGCCGCTGGCGTGGCGTTGGTGAGCTCTGATGCCGATGCCGATACGGGCCGCAACTTCTTCTCGCGACCCGAAATCGCCACTGCCCTGAGCGGCCAAGTGAGTACGGGTACCCGTCGCTCCGAAACGCTCGGCTACAACCTGCTCTATGTTGCGGTGCCCATCTTCGCCGGTAACTCGGCGGCGGGCGCGGTACGCATCACGTTTCCGAAAAGCACAATCGACACCAAGGTCAACACGCGCCTGTGGGGCCTCGCTCTGGTGGCGCTGATCTCGATGGTGCTCGCCGCCGGTGTGGGCATCGTGCTTGCTCGCACACTCAGCCAGCCGTTGCGCAGCCTTGAGCATGCCACCGATCGAATGGCGCAGGGCAACCTGCAATCTCGCGCGCCCGATGGCGAAGGCCCGCCAGAGATCCGTCAGTTGGCGCGTTCGTTCAACGTGATGGGCGGTCGGCTCGAGCGACTCGTCGATCGCCAACGCGCGTTTGCGGGCGACGCCTCGCATCAACTTCGAACTCCGCTCACTAGCCTTCGGCTTCGGCTGCACACGGCGCTCGAGCAAATGAACCATCAGACCGATCTCACCAGCGCTCGCGAAAATGTTGAAGCGGCGCTCAACGATGAAGCGGCGCTCAACGAATCATTCCGAATGCAGCGACTCGTCGAAGGGTTGCTGTTGTTAGCTCGCGCCGATGGAGCCGATCTGCCCCGCGTGCGTACCGACCTCGCCGCTGTGTTGGCAAACCGCGCCGAAGAGTGGGAGCCGCTCGCCACCGAACGCAACATCGAAGTGGTCATCAACGCTCCAAAACCCATCTGGGTGTTGGCCGTTGAGGGCAGCCTCGAACAGATCATCGACAACTACGTAGACAATGCGCTCGACTACGCGCCAGCCGGCTCGCAACTCGAGTTACACGCACAAGTCATTGGTCAAACCGGGCAACTACGCGTGGTCGACCACGGACTCGGCTTGTCGCCAGCCGAACGGGCTCGCGCGTTCGATCGTTTCTGGCGGGTAACCGATCAAGAACGCGAAGGCACCGGGCTTGGCCTTGCCATCGTGCAACAACTTGCCGACGCATGCCGCGGCAGCGTTGAACTTCGCGAAACGCCCAACGGCGGTGTCGATGCCGTCGCCAACTTTGAGTTGGCCCCAACGGCCGAGCCTCAGCGCTTTGCTTTGAGTTGGCCCCAACGGCCGAGCCTCAGCGCTTTGCGTTTCCAGCGCCGAAAATCTGATCGACGCGAACCGAACCGCCTCACGCTGCCGGGTAGCTCGACTCAATTAGAGAGCGAGATGCAACCGAAGTGCTTCATCGATGTCGGCCATGAGCACCGCCGAAACCTCGCCAAGGCGATGGCCCACGCATTCGACTGCAATCGATCGAACCTGCTCGGCCTGTGCCTTCGAGTGGCGCGTGAGTCCTGTCGCTGTAGCGGGGAGTGCCACTTGAAACGGGTAGATGCGGTCCGTGTTCGTGGTGACCGGCACAACGGTGATGACTCCGCGTCCGAGTCGTTCGGCCGTCGAATTCGCGCCGTCGTTACTCACGATCACCGCTGGGCGTTGCTTGCTCGCCTCTGAACCCACCACGGGATCCAGGTTCACCATGTGGATCTCACCCCGGCGCATCTAGCGCAATCCATCGCCAGTAGTGGTGTCCCAATCGGTTCCGTCTCCGGAAGACCACTCAAGCCACGCTTCTTCGTAGGCAGGCCCCAAGCCAGTGGCCCTCAGCAGGCGCACCGCCCGATGCAACACCGCTGAACGTGAGGCGAGTCCTTTGTCGTACGCGTAGGCGTCAAGAAACTCGACATCATCGTCTGGCAGGCTCACACTAACTTTCATACTTTGATGCTACCCCTAGTCATACCACGAGACCACGTGGCAAATGAGCAACGGAAAAACCGGGATGCAGAGGCCTTCGGCCTGATTGACAACAATGGTGGAGACGATGGGAATCGAACCCACGACATCTACCTTGCAAAGGTAGCGCTCTGCCAACTGAGCTACGTCCCCCTTAGGGAAGCATTACGTTACCGTGCCGACTGCGTGGTGCGAACTACTTTTTCCGTAGTGTGTGAAAATGGCACGACTTGAGTTCGGCACCTTTCTGGCGCCACACCACCCTTTGGGCGAAAGCCCTACCCGCCAATTCCAGCGCGATCTCGATTTCGCTGAGCATCTCGACCGCTGGGGATTCGAGGAGTTTTGGTGCGGAGAGCACCACAGCAGCGGCTGGGAGATGATCGCGTCGCCCGAAATGTTCTTGGCCGCAGCCGGTCAGCGCACCCACAGAATCCGCCTCGG
>JAPKZR010000114.1 GCA_026393695.1 Actinomycetota bacterium | reverse complement strand
CGTCCGGGTGGCGGTCCGCCGTTGTTGGTGACCACGATGTCGGGTTCGGGGCACGCCTGCAACAATGCAGCGCGAGTGTCGTCGAGGGTGATGTCGCCGACCACAAGCGAGATCTCGCCGAGGGCTGTGGCCCGCAACTGCTCGGCTGCGGCCTGAAGTCGGTCGGTATCGCGGCCGTTGATGGTGACGTTGACGCCTTCGTTGGCGAGTGAACGAGCACAAGCGAATCCGAGGCCGGTGCTTGATGCGGCCACGATGGCGTGGCGACCTGCAATGCCGAGATCCATCAGAAGTCCAGATCTGCTGGAGGGTTCGGCCCCCACTGGTTAATGCCTTCGAAGATCGAATGCGACTGAGGCGGAACCGATGCGGTGAGCAGATCGCTGTCGGTCCAGTGCTCGATGGTGAAACCGAGTGGGTCCTTCCAGTAGTCGAAAATCTGTCCGCCGAGAATGTGTCGGCCGACGCCCCAATAGTGCTGGGCTCCAGATGCGAGCAGCGGTTCACGGCCGGCCATCAAGTCGTCCAAGTCGGCGACTTCCCATGCGCAGTGGCCGAGACGAACCTCGCCGGTCTCCAAGATGAGCAAGGTGTGATGATTCCCATGCGCAGTGGCCGAGACGAACCTCGCCGGTCTCCAAGATGAGCAAGGTGTGATGATCGGTTGGGGCATCGCCCACGTTGCAGCGCATGAACCGACCCATTGGTTGGTCGGGAGACTCGACGTACATGTCATCAGAGATCAGCAGACCGAGTGTGTTTGCGTACCAGCTGGCCAGCGTGCTGAGCGACGTGGTCTTGATTGCCGCGTGACCGAATCGCTTCACCTGTGAAGCGCCAGGCGTTACTCGCTGCAACTCGTCGATTCGCTGACGAAGTGCGCCGTTGTTGTGGGCGGCGTGCCCGCGCACCGCAAGCGGCTCGAGTTGCTGCATGTTCGCGACCACGTCGACGCGTCGGCCGTCGGGATCGTTCAGCCGAACAACCATTCCGCCGCCGGGTTCGTTCGATGTTTCGACGGGAGCGCCAGTGGCGGCTGATAACACGGCGAGGTCGTCGAGCGTTGCGTTGAACGCGAGGCCTAAAAACGCAGCGGGTCCGTGATGGGTGACATGCACATGGTGATCGCTGTCTGTGCCGCGCATGTACAGCGCATCGGCCGTGCGCACCGAAGTGACCATCCCGAAGGTGTGTAGAAACGCCTCCATCAGATCGAGATCGGGTGCTTGAAAGCGGGGGAACGCGACGTCGCTGACGCAAATGATTGAGCTGGTCATGCCGAGATAGTACGACATCGAACTATTTGATATCAAACGATTGTTGAGGACTACAGTCGGGCCATGGGAATTGAGCGCCTGATCGAAGAAACCATTGAGACGTGGTCGGCCGAGCGACCCGATCTCGCGTTCGCGAGCATGTCTACATCGCTCAAGATTGGCGCCTTGGTGCGTGAGGTCGGCGACGAGATCAGCGCTCGCCTCGCCACCCTCGGAATCAACGCGGGCGAGTTCGATGTGTTGGCCACGCTGCGCCGCCGCGGCCGTGGCGCCGTGCTCACCCCCAAAGAGATCGCTGCGGCAGCGATGGTGTCGCCCAGCGGCCTCACGCATCGCTTGGTGCGCCTAGAAAATATGGAACTCATTGTTAGAACCGCTGACCCAGCCGATCGCCGCAGCGCGCTCATCCGCATCTCGCCGAAAGGCAAGCGCATCGCCGATAAAGCCATCGAGATCGTTGTCGAGGCCGAAGGCCGATTGTTCGGTTCGCTGGTCGGCAGCGAGCATAAGGCGCTCGATCGAATACTCGACCGCTTGATCACTCATGTTGACAGTGGGGCCACCGTCGACACACCACTTTGCTGCTAACACCTGTTTGGTTATTGTTCACTGAATTGCTCGCCAACTTCTGAGGCACCCGAGAGGCCACCGATGACCATCATCCACACCAGTCCGCTGCCCGACGTCGAGATCCCGACGACAACCATCACCGCTCACGTGCTGCGCCATGCCGCAACGAACCCTGATCTCGTGGCAATCCGAGATATTTCTGGAGCCACCTCGTACACGTTTGCTGAGCTCAGTAAGGCGATTCATTCGCTTGCCGGCGGGCTGCAAGCTCGCGGCTTCGGTATCGATTCGGTGCTTGGGCTGATGGCCCCGAACCTGCCCGAATACGCCGTGGTGTTTCATGGTGCCGCAGTAGCCGGCGGCGCTGTCACCACCATCAACCCCACCTACGGCGCCGACGAAGTTCGATTCCAACTCAACGACGCAGGCGCCACCATTCTCGTCACGGTGCCAGCCTTTCTTGAGACGGCTATTGCCGCCGCCAAAGGCACCGCAGTCACCGAGGTCGTCGTTATCGGCGAAGGCGCCGGCGCTACTCCGCTGAGCGATCTATTCGGTGATCCCATCGAGCAGGTCCCTGTCGACGTTGCGACGCACACGATTGTGCTTCCGTATTCGTCGGGCACCACAGGGCTTCCCAAGGGCGTCATGCTCACGCACCACAACCTGGTCGCGAACATCGAGCAGTGCTCGGTCACCATGCAGTTCGCATCCGATGACGTTGCTTTGGCTGCGCTGCCGTTCTTCCACATCTACGGCATGCAAGTGCTGATGAACCAATTGCTCGCCAACGCCGTCACCGCAATCACGATGCCGCGGTTCGATCTTGTCGAGGCACTCGGCGCCGTGCAGAACCTGAAGATCACCCGCTTCTTTGCGGTGCCGCCAATGATTCTCGGGCTCGCGAAATCTCCTGTGGTCGACGACTTCGATCTGTCATCGCTCACCCAGGTGTTCTCCGGTGCTGCTCCACTTGGCGCCGACATCGCTGCCGAGGCAGCGGCGCGTATCGGCTGCGAGATCGTGCAGGGCTACGGCATGACCGAGCTCAGCCCGGTGAGCCACGCCACCCCCGAGGGCCAGTATCGCCCCGGCACAAGCGGCGTCACGTTGCCGAACACCGAGTGTCGCATCGTCGATCCCGAGACTGGCCAAGACCTCGGCGT
>JAPKZR010000272.1 GCA_026393695.1 Actinomycetota bacterium | reverse complement strand
TCGCTGACCGCTGGCAGGATCTGATGCAGATCGCCAATCACTGCGTACTCGGCCTTGCCAACCATGTTCGCTTCGTTATCGGTGTTGATGGCCAACACATGCTTTGAAGCCATCATGCCGACCCAATGCTGGATGGCTCCCGAAATACCGCAGGCGATGTAGAGCTCGGGAGCAATGCGCTTGCCGGTCTGACCCACCTGATCGCTATGCGGACGCCAACCATTGTTGGTGACGACTCGCGAACACCCAACGGCACCACCGAGCAGATCGGCGAGCTCAATGAGTGGGGCGAACCCGTCGGCCGAACCGACACCGCGGCCACCGCTGACAACTACTGCAGCAGTGGTCAGCGTGACTCCAGCAGCCAAGGTGACGCGATCGACGATGCGAGTGCGCGACGCAGTTGCGCCAAGCGCTGGTTCGAAGACTTCGATCACTGCAGCATCGGCGCCAGAGGACTCGGCGCTAAACGTGTGTGCGGCGGCCGAGAGCACGAAGACCGCCGCATCGAGACGGGCTTGCTCGAGCAAGCTGCCACCCCAACGAACTCGGGTGAGCGCCAGGCCATCGCCAGCAGCGACTGCGATCACGTTTGAGGCAAACGGCAGATCGGCAAGAGCGCTGGCGTGAGCCAACACTTCGTTGCCTCTGTCGGTGCCCGTAGCAACAACCGCCGCAGGCGAGCGGTCGGCGATGAGCGCGGCAACAACGTCGCCCCATGCCTCGGGTGCGTAGTCGGACAGTTCGCTGTGGTGTGCACAAAGCGCCAAGGCAGCGCCATGTGCGCCAACTACGGCGGCGAGCGCATCGGCATCGGCGCCGATGATGACCGCGGTAATCGACGAGCCAACGCCGGCGGCCAGCAATGTGCGAGCCAACCCAAACGCTTGGTACGAGGTTTCGAGGGCGACGCCTCGATCGTGCTCAACGACAACGAGAATCTCGCCACTCATAGCAATCCCAATTCTTCGAGCAGGTCGACAATGGCAGGTGCTGCCTCGGGGCCTTTGCCCAGCATCGTGGTCTGCACAACAACCTCGGCAGCGTTATCGAAACTGAGCGTGGTGAGTCCGCCGTTCGCGCGATCGACCTCAACCACGAGGACCTCAACCTTCTTACTCTTCAGTCGACCCGGCAATGTTGGGTACCGCGGCAGGTTCAGTCCTTCTTTTACGCCAAGCACCGCAGGCAACGGCAGTTGGTATACCTCGAAGCCGTCGGCGCTCTCGCGCCGAGCGGTAACGATGCCATCGGAAATCTCGATGTGTTTGATGCCGTTCACGATCGCCCGGCCAAGTGAGCGAGCGACACGCACGCCAACCTGGAAGCCTCCCGCATCGGCAGATTCGTTACCAAACAGGATCAGGTCGAACGGGCCACCGGCGGCCTCAAGCGAGGTAATGGCCGAGGTGAGTGCGCGCGCCGTGGCCTGTGCGTCGAAGTCGGTGCCGTCGGTGAGCCCTGCATGAGTGACATGCACTGCTGCATTGACTCCGACAGAAACCGCATACCGAAGTTGCTCATCGGCCTCTACGGCTCCGAGCGTGAGCACGGTGGCAGAACCGCCATGCGCTTCGACCAACTGGATGGCGCCTTCAACAGCGCACTCCTCGTGCGGGCTCGTGGCGAACCCGAGGTTCTTCGAGTCGATGCTCTGTCGGTCGGCAGTCAGCGTGATGCGTGCACCTGGCGCAGGCACACGCTTCACGCAGACAAGAATCCGTAACTCGCTCATCAACGAACTATGCCTTCATCCGCGCGTCGGTGGGGTCGAACACTGGCGTTGGGCCAGCAACGGCGACCTTCACGGGATAGCTCTCGTTCATGTAGTTCACGAACAGATCGGTGCCCACAACAGCAAGCTCGGGCGTGAGATAGGCCATCAGCAAGAACTTGCCGAGGGCAGGGCCCGAGCCCGCCGTGGTGACCGTAGAGATGCGACCCTTGGCATCGACGATGCGATTTCCGTCGAGCGTAAGGATGGTCTCGCCACCGGTCATGTAGCGCTTGATGCCATCGCGTGGCGACACATGATCTTCGACCGTGAGCGTGCACAACACCGCTGCAGGAACAGCGTCGCGGGCAGCGAGGTAGGCGGCCTTGCCGATGAAGTCAGCCGACTTCACCTTTGGGCGGGCGAGGCCAGCCTCGACCGGGGTGTACTCGCCGTCGAGCTCGGCGCCCATCAGGCGGTAGCCCTTCTCGAGACGACCGGTGGTGCCGTACACGCCGGCGCCAACGGGCACGATGCCCGAATCTTGGCCGGCAGCAGCAATGAGGTCCCACACTGCGCGGGCGTTCTCCATGGGCACGTAGATTTCCCAGCCGAGCTCGCCAACGTATGAGATGCGGAACAAGCGCACTGCCAACGAACCGAACAACACCTCTTGCGTGGTGCCGTATGGGAACGCTTCGTTAGACACATCACTGGTGGTGAGCTTGGCCATGACCTCGCGGGCCTTGGGACCCCACAGACCAATGGTGGCGAAGGCCGATGTCTTGTCTTCAAAGCGCACCGAGCCGTCGGCTGGAAGGTGCTTCTTGAACCAGAAGGCATCGCGTGGCCCGTCGAAGGCACCGGTAATCACGCGGTAGAAATCGGTGCCGAGACGCATCATCGTAAGGTCGCTGCGGAAGCCACCGTTCACGTCGAGCACTGGGGTGTACACCGACTTGCCGATTGCAACATCGACGTTGTTCACGGTGAGGCCCTGCAGGTACGACATGGCGCCTGGACCAGTGATGTCATAGACCACAAACGGGGCGAGGTCGACCATGCCCACGGTCTCTTTCATCGCGATGTGCTCAGCGTTGATGATGGGTGACCACCAGCGAGCATCCCACTCGTGTGGACGATCTTCGACGCCGTACTTGGCCACGAGCGGCCGGTTCGATTCGTACCAATGTGGACGCTCCCAGCCGCCGGCCTGGAAGTAGTAGGCGCCCAACGCATCGGTGCGGTCTTTGTATGGGGCCGTGCGAATATCGCGCTCGGATGCCCACTGCTCACGTGGGTGCACGATGCCGTAGGTCTTGTTGAAGTGCTCGGCGCAACGCGCACGCACGTGGTGATCGTTACGCGCATATGGGTAGAAGCGGCTGATGTCGCTGTGATGCGGATCGATTTCTGGCTGGCCATGGGTCATCCACTCGGCGAGCATGCGAGCGGCGCCGGGGCCTTCCTTAATCCAGATCGCTGCACATGCCCACAAGTTGGCGACACCGGGGATCTCGCCGATGAGCGGGAAGCCGTCGGGTGTGAGTGACAGCAAGCCGTTGATCGCGTACTTGATCTCGGCGGTGGCCAAGATGTCGGGCATCAGCTCGAGCGCCTGCTCGAGCTGCGGATCGAAGTCGTCCATCGTGATGGGCAGTTCGGTTGGCGACAGCTTTGATTCCTTGATCGAAGGAATCTCGTCGGCCGTCATGAAGATGGGGCGGTGGGCATACGAGCCGACTTCCATCGAGCCTGCGCTCTGGCGCTCGTAGCAAAAGGTGTCCATGTCGCGGATGATCGGGTAGCCAACCTCGGTGTTGCTGGCTTCGAGAATCGGAATAGGACCCACGTCGATCATCTGGTGAACTGCTGGAGTGAGAGGAATCTCGACGCCAGCCATCGCTGCGATTCGAGGACTCCACACGCCGCACGCCACCACGACATACTCGGCATCGATGCGACCACGGTCGGTAACGACGGCCTTGATGACGCCGTCTTCGACGATCATGTCTTCGACCTCAACGTTGGCGAAGGTCTGCAAGGCATTGAGTGCCTGCGCCCGCTCACGGAAGATGGTGCCAGCGCGAAGGCTGTCGACCACAGACACCGAAGGCGTGTAGAAGCCGCCGAGCAAGATCTCTTCGTTGATGAACGGGACCATCTCTTTGATCTCGGCCGGAGTGACCAAGCGAGCGTCAATCCCCCAGTTCTTGGCCGACACCATGCGGCGACGGAACTCTTCGAGGCGCTCGGGGGTACGCGCTACTTCGATACCGCCACACGATGTGTTGACGCCCATCTCGGCGTACTGGCGCTGGCTGTCGAGGTTGAGCATGGCCATCTCGCGGTTGTGGTCAACCGGAAAAATGAAGTTTGAGGCATGGCCCGTGGAACCACCAGGGTTCGGGAGCGGGCCCTTGTCGATCTGGACGATGTCTCGCCAGCCGAGTTCGGCCAAGTGGCCAACAACGGCGTTACCGACAATGCCGGCACCAATAACGACAACTTTCGCAGATGTAGGGAAGTCGCTGCTCACGTGGTATTTCCTCTCATATGGGGTCGTCCAACGCGGACGCCATCGCAGACCGTTGTGCGGCAATAATCCGCATAGCGGGAACTATAGACCAGGCTGGTCTTTCGCTTGTAATACGAGTTCACCCGACTTCGTCGGGCATTTCGCTCTTTCGCCGAGCCACAAATTCTTGCAGTTCAGCATCGATGGCATCGTCGAGCGCTGGCCCAACGTAGTCGGCCAGCGACTTCTTCCAGATCTTATTGGCACGGGCGTTCGCGTCGAGACTGCCCTCTTCAAGCCACTGCTCATAGCTGGCGTTGTCGGCGGTGCTCGAACGGTAGAACGCAGTCTCAAAGTTGGCCAACGTATGCGCCGTTCCAAGAAAGTGCATACCCGGCTCGTGGTCGACAATCGCGTCGACCGCTTGGCCGTTCGGCGACATGTCGACACCCTTCGCGAAGGTGTGGGCCATGCCGAGTTGGTCGCAATCGAGCACGAACTTCTCGTAGCCAATTGACAGGCCACCCTCGAGCCATCCGGCGGCGTGCAACACAAAGTTGGTGCCACCGAGCATGGTTGCCTGCATGGTGTTCGCTGACTCGTACGCAGCTTGGGCATCGGCCACCTTCGAGGCGGTGAGCCCGCCGCCCGAACGAAACGGCACGCCGAGGCGACGCGCCAGATGCGCCATCACGTAGAGCACCAACGACGGCTCGGGGGTACCAAAGGTGGGTGCGCCGGTCTGCATCGACATCGACGAAGCGAACGAGCCAAGGACCACCGGCGCGCCAGGACGAATCAGCTGGGCGAAGGTCATTCCAACAAGTGCCTCAGCCAAGCTCTGCGCAGCCACACCGGCGGTGGTTACTGGCGCCATCGCGCCAGCGAGGATAAACGGCGTGAAGATGCACGCCTGATTATTGAGCGCGTACACCTCGGCCGAGCCGAGCATTGTCTCGTCCCACACCAATGGCGACGACGCGTTGATGAGGCTGGTCATCACCGTGCGGTCGGCCAAGTCGCCGCCGAACGCGATGCGAGCAAGATCGACGCTGTCTTGAGCGCGGCTTGCAGCAGTAACCGAACCCATGAACGGCTTGTCGCTGTACTTGATGTGCGAATACACCATGTCGAGATGGCGCTTGTTCACGGGGATGTCGACGGGCTCGCATACCGTGCCGCCCGAGTGATGGATGTACGGCGACGAGTAGGCCAGCTTGACGAAGTTCTGGAAGTCGGCGAGCGTGGCGTAACGGCGGCCATTGTCGAGATCACGCACAAACGGTGACCCGTAGTTCGGGGCGAACACCGTGTTCATCCCGCCGATCTCAACATTGCGCTCGGAGTTACGGCCGTGCTGGGTGTACTGGCGCGGCGCCGTGGCCTGCACGATGCTGCGACACATACCGCGCGGGAAACGCACACGTTCGCCGTCGACATCGGCACCAGCGTCGGCGAACAACTTGAGCGCCGATGGGTAGTCGCGAATCCATACGCCGAGCTTCTCGAGGATGGTGTCGGCGTTCTCTTCGATGATCGAGATGCCCTCGTCGCTCAGCACTTCGAATGGCGCAAGCGTGCGTGTGAGAAACGGAATCGACTCGGCGTGGCTCGCAAGACGCGCCGCTTGACGGTTCGCGCGACCGCCACCCGCTCGGCCACCCGAACGACCGGCTGCTGGCACTTCTGGATTCGTTGTATCAGTCATGACATCCTCAGAACTGTTGGGTTACTCGGGCCGTGGGCGACGGCGTGTACGCGTGGAGCCTGCTGGTTCGGTGCGGGCGGGCAATGTAACGACCTGACCCAAACGCAGGTATGGGTCGGTTGAATGCGGGAAGCCCATCGCTTGCACGAAGTGCTCTTGGAAGCGCGGCTCGAGAGCCGTCTCTACCTTTGTGATGGTGCGCGCAACATCGATGATCTCGGCACGATCGTGTGCCGACAACAGCGCGCGAACTGCACCCGAGCCCGCAGCGTTGCCAACAGACACAACCGATGCCGGATCGCAGTCGGGAATAAGTCCGAGCACTAGCGCGTAGACCGGGTCAATGTGGCTGCCGAACGCGCCAGCGAGCTTGACCGAGTCGACGGTTTCGAGGCCGGCACGGTCCATCAACAAACGTGCGCCCGCATAAAGCGCACCCTTCGCGAGCTGAATGCCGCGCACATCGTTTTGAGTGATACATAACTGCGGTGTGCCGTAATGCAACACGTACACAAACGTGCGGCCCTCGGCCACGACGCGTGGGGTTCGTGCAGCGGCAGCACCGTTGATGGTGCCGTCAGAGTCGATGATGCCAGCGAGGAACAACTCGGCGAGCACCTCAATGATGCCCGAGCCACAGATGCCCGTAATACCCACTTCGGGAAGCGACTCGGCGAAGCCGGGCTCGTCGCTCCAGAGGTCTGAGCCAATCACTTTGAGCCGCGGCTCGAGCGTGTCGCGATCGATGCGCACTCGTTCAATAGCGCCTGCCGTGGCGCGTTGCCCGCACGAGATTTGGGCGCCCTCAAAAGCCGGACCAGTGGGGCTCGATGCCGCAGCAAGCCCGTGACGATTACCGAGCACGAGTTCGGCGTTGGTGCCAACATCGACCAGCAGCACCATTTCGTCGCCGCGATGTGGGCCCACGGCCAGCACTGCGCCGGCCGTGTCGGCACCAACATGCCCGGCGATGCACGGAAGTATGTGCAACGACGAGAACGGACAGGCAATGCCGATGTCGCTGGCGCGACCATCGACAGGGAGGTCGGTGGCAAGCGGAAACGGCGCGCCACCAAGCGGTGTTGGATCGATGCCCAAGATGAGGTGATGCATGATCGGGTTACCCACCAGCACCAGATCGGAGACATCGTTGAGCGTGACCGAACCGATCTCGCAGAGTTGCGCAATCAGATCGTTGAGTGCACCGCGAATGGCCGCCGTGAGTTCTGCATCGCCACCCGGATGCATCATCACGTACGACACACGGCTCATCAGGTCTTCGCCAAAACGAATCTGAGGATTCATCAATCCGGCCGATGCCACCACTTCGCCGGTGGCCAAATCGCACAGGTGACCGGCAACGGTTGTGGAGCCAACATCGATGGCCACTCCGAAGAGCGTTTCGACGAAGCCTGGCCAGACGCCAGTGATCACCGAGTTGTCGTGGATCGCCACAGTGATCTTGCGATCCGCGGCGCCAAGAGCGGGCTGCAATCGACGCAACGCGGCAGGAGTAATGGTGAGGCCCGTTCGGAGCCACTGTTCGCTGAGCGCATCTGTGAGCAATCGCAGGTCGCTGCGATCGCCGCCCAGATCATTTGGCAACACCTCTACGTAATACGGCCGAACAAGTGGATCGATGATCAAGCCGGTGAGATCGACCGACTTACGAATGACCGGACGATGCATCTGGCTCGCAGCGGGGACGTCGATAACGAGATCACCAGTTATAACCGCGGCGCAGCCAAGACGCCCACCTTGCTCGAGCGCGCGCCGACCCTTGTACAACTGCTCGGTAGCGCTGAGCGGCGAGAGGTGATCGGCGCTGCTTGAAATTGCGTGCTTGGCGAATTCGCCGAACGCGGGCACCACTTGGCACCGGCCGCAGATGCCCCTGCCTCCGCAGACCGAATCGAGGTCGACGCCGAGTTGGCGCGCGGCATCGAGCACGGTGCATCCGGGCTCGACGTCTCCTTGTCGACCCGATGGAGTGAAGACAACTGTGGTCACGAACTACCTCAGGCCGGAGCTGTTTCGTCGCCGACTCGCGCGCGGCGTCCGCCGCGACGACCCGTTGATTCGCCGGCCTGCACATTGCCCGGATCACGATGATGACGAATCCACTCGGCACAGTTGAGGTCGTGGCCGCACAGCACATCGGCAGCCTGAATCGCGTGCTTCACCTCTGGGTGCAATGGGTTCATGATGGCCGAGGTCATACCGTGGCTCATTGCCATTGCCAAGAATGTCCCGCCGATGGTATTGCGGTTGGGCAGACCAAAGCTGATGTTCGAGGCGCCACACGTGGTGTTCACTTTGAGTTCGTCGCGTAGGCGGCGCAGCAGTGCGAACACTTGCTGGCCAGCAGTGCCCATCGCGCCAATTGGCATCACGAGAGGATCGACCACGATGTCGGATGCGGGGATGCCGTAATCGGCAGCGTGGCGCACGATCTTGCGGGCCACTTCGAAGCGCACGTTAGGGTCTTCGGAGATTCCGGTCTCGTCATTCGAGATGGCAACAACTGCGGCGCCGTACTTCTTGACGAGTGGCAACACCCGCTCGAGGTTGGCTTCTTCGCCGGTGACCGAGTTGACCAACGCCTTGCCCTGATACACCGACAGGCCCGCCTCGAGCGCTTCGACAATCGACGAGTCGATCGACAACGGCACATCGGTAACGCTCTGCACCAACTGAATGGCTTTGGCGAGAATTGCTGGCTCGTCAGCCAGCGGAATGCCAGCGTTCACGTCGAGCATCTGCGCACCAGCCTCGACCTGAGCGAGAGCATCGGCGATCACGCGATCGAAGTTGCCCTCCTTCATTTCGGCAGCGAGCAGCTTGCGTCCCGTTGGGTTGATGCGCTCGCCAATCATCACGAATGGACGACCAAAGCCAATGATGACTTCGCGTGTCGCTGAGCTGAGAACTGTGTCGGTCATGATGCGGTGTCCTGATCTGCTGGTGCGGCGTTGAGCGTTTCGAGGTCGGGGCGGTCTGGGTCCCAGCCGCCGGTTTCGACCCAGAGCTTGAGCCTGGCTGTTGGAAAATCTGCTTCGATGCGTTCGGCTTCAGCCCGAGCTGCGGCTGCGAAGTCGCCATCGAAATCGGCGGGCAGCGCCACCTTGCGGCGACCCCACTCGCCCACGTATTCGCCCGAGGTCTTCTTGCCCGCTTTCATTGCGGCGCGGTCGATGGCCTGATGAAATCGGTGCGGCAGAATCTGCTGATGCTTGTCCTCGCCTGACCCACCGTTGACCTGCGCGGGGATGTCGCGCCAAGAGATCACAATGAGTTCGTTACCGGTACCGCGACGCGCCATTATGCAGCTGCCTTTCTGATCGTGAGAGCCCAGTCGGTGAGCGGCGCGAGGCCGCCACGCCCAACGTGGCGATGTTCAAAGGCCAGCCCCAAACGCTGTGCGGCGCTCTCGGCCGATGCGAGCGTTTGGCTGTCGTCGGTCTGCGAAAGAAACACCAACCGCGTGTAGTGCGCGAAGTAGCTCTCGAGCAGTTGTGGCGCACGATCGAGTCCGAGTCCGCTCCAGACCAACGCATCAAAATGCTTGGCGAGAAAGTCGGTGAGGTAAAACGTGCCGAGTTCTGCTTCGTGCAGTTCGGTGAACAGCTTTGAGCCAGCAAAGAACTCGTAACAATGAGCTCCGGGAAGGCGCGAGATGCTGGGGTGCTCGGCCAGAAACAGATCGAGCAAGCCACCGGTGCCGCAGTCGGCGTAGGCAACGAACACGGCACGGTCGAGGGCAACAGCCTGCTCAACCAACGGACGAAGTTCGCCCACGATCTTGTGCGGTGCGTTGTGCAAGTTGGCGGGCAAGTAGTGCACGTCGAAGAGCGAATCAAGACCATCGGTCGACAACACGGCGCGCAGATCGGCAGTAAGCGCGGCGCACGCAATGATCAGCGGTCGCTGCACCTCGAGCACCATTGAGGAACGAGCTCTGCGAACTAGGCGCGCGCTGCGGCGCGACGTGCGAGTACGAACGACTTGGCTGTCTCGGCCGCAACAGCGGCATCGCGACAGTAGGCATCGGCACCGATAGCGGCGGCGAACTCTTCGTTCAGCGGAGCACCACCCACGAGCACGATCTGGTCGTCGCGGCGACCCTTTTCTTTGAGCGTGTCGATGACAACCTTCATGTAGGGCATGGTGGTGGTCAGCAAGGCAGACATACCCAAAATGTCGGGCTTGTGCTCGTCGAGCGCAGCCAAGAACGCATCGGCATCAGTGTTGATGCCAAGGTCAATCACTTCGAAGCCGGCGCCCTCGAGCATCATCGCCACGAGGTTCTTGCCGATGTCGTGAATGTCGCCCTTCACGGTGCCGATGACAACCTTGCCAACAGACTCTGCACCGGTCTCGGCGAGCAGCGGCCGCAAGATCTCCATGCCACCCTTCATTGCGTTGGCGGCAAGCAGTACCTCGGGGACGAACAAGATGCCATCGCGGAAGTCGACGCCAACAATGCGCATGCCTTCGACGAGTGCGTCGTTGAGTACTCGGTCGGGGGTCCAGCCACGAGTCAACAAAATGTTGGTGCCTTCGCGGATCTCTGGGCCAAGGCCGTCATAGAGGTCGTCGTGCATCTGAGCAGTGAGATCGTCGTCGCTCAGGTTCTCAAGAACGATGTCGTCGTCAGCCATGTTGGGTCTCCCTTACGAGTGCCACGCAATCCACGATACGGGAAGTTACTATATCGTGGATTGACGCGGTGGG
>JAPKZR010000135.1 GCA_026393695.1 Actinomycetota bacterium | reverse complement strand
TACGTGCCGCCAAGTTGTTGACGTGCGGCCACAACTCGGCCGCTGACATCGAGCGGTTGACCCAACCCCACGACTCGGCAAGATCGGCCGATATGTCGTCGCATCCGAGCACCACTTCAAGCGAGCGCGAACGACCAATGAGGCGCGACAAGCGCACCGTGCCCGAGCCTCCGGGGATAATGCCCAACGCCACCTCGGGTTGGTTGAAGACCGCCTTGCCACTGAGCGCGAACCGCATATCGCAGCTCAGTGCTAGCTCGCTACCACCGCCGCCAACGCGTCCCTCGATGACCGCAATGGTGGCCTTGGGCATTGTGCGGAATGCCTTCAGTTCGGCTGGCGAAACCTGTTGGCCCGTTGGGAACCGCAAGATCAGCGACACGTCGAAATGGGCAATGAAGAAGTCGGGGTTCGCTGACGACAAGACCACGACGCGCACGTTGTCATCGGCGGCTAGGACACCAGCAACACGCGCCATTTCTGCGAACATCGCGCCGTCGAGCAGGTTGATGTCGCCGTTGTCGATGACCACGTGAGCGATGCCGTGAGCCACGGCAACGCTGAACGTGGTGTAGCCGTCGTAGCTCACAGCAGAGTGGTGAGCACAGCCCGTGTGCGAGCAACTTCGTCGGGATTGCCGCCGAACTCGGCAGCGGCAAAGTCGGTGACACCGATGTCGGCGAGGGCACTGATGCGGTCGGCGACTTCGGCCTCGCTGCCAACAATGGCAATCTCTTCGGGACCCTTGACGCCCTCGAGATCGAGCATTGCGCGATAGCTGGGCAAGTGGCCGTACATCTGAAAGATGGCAGCAGCGCGCGTGACCGACCCGGCCTTGTCGTCGGTGACACAAACCGGCAGCGCGGCGATCACGCGCTGATCGGGACGGCCCGCAGCTTCGGCCGCGGCACGAAGTGTTGGCACGGTGTGATCGCGCAATGTCGCTGGGCCGGTGCACCACGTGAGCGTGCCGTCGGCGAGCGCTGCAGTAACGCGAAGCATCTGCTCACCGAGTGCAGCCACAACAACGCTGGGGCGTTTGGCGGCCGAGATCGACAGGCCACCGGCCACGCTGTAGGCCTCGCCCTGCAATGCCGCTGGCTTGCCTTCGAGCAACGGCATCAACACGCTGAGGTACTCACGCAGGTGGCGCACAGGCTTGTCGAACGACATGCCCCACATGTGCTCAACAACCATCTTGTGGCTCAGGCCAATACCCAAGCACAAACGGCCCGATGCCGCTTCGTTTACCGTGAGCGCCTGCTGGGCCATCATCATCGGGTGACGTGGAAAGGTGGGCACAACGCTGGTGCCGAGCTCGATGTCGGCAACCTCGCGACCCACCACTGCGAGCACGGTGAGTGCATCGTGTCCGAAGATCTGTGGCACCCAGAAGCTGGCGAACCCAGCTCCCTGTGCAGCGGCGGCCTCGGCCACCACCTGATCGATCGTGCCGTCATTTGTAGTACCGCTGAAGATTCCAATACGCATGGTCGCACCGTATCGTGCGGCCGACTCAGCGAGCGGCCTCCACGCTGGAGACCACGCACACAGAGCTATTCGGTGGTCGGCGAATCGCCCACGAGAGCGTCGATCGCATCGTCGCTGAGCCCCACCTCGCGCAACACCTCGCGACCGTGCTCGCCGAGCATAGGGGCATGCCTGCGCACGCTTGCAGGCGTCGCTGCAAACCGCACCGGCGGCGGAATCTGACGGTAGGCACCCAGCGTTGGGTGCTGCTCTACCGGCAGTTCTGCAACCAGATCGTCGAGGCTGCGCACCGCACCAGCCGGGATGTCGTGGCGGCTGCAGTACTCGATCCAAAACACACTCGATCGGGTAGCAATGATCGGGTCGATCAGCGCGTACAGATCGGCGGCATTTGCAACGCGTGCCGCCGCTGAGAGCACTCGCGGATCATCAATGAGATCGAGTCGGCCGCCCTCGCGGAACAGATCGTTGTAGTTGCTCGCCGAGTACGGCAGCACCGCTACCCAACCGTCGGTGGTTGCATACGGACGACGCTCCGCGGCGAGCACACGTGGATATCCGGCAGGGCCCAGAGGCGGCTCGGGTATCGCAGCGCAGCCATGCTCGACCAGCGTGAACGACGTGAGCGCGTCGATCATCGGCACCTCAACAAACTGCCCTTCACCGGTTCGCTCACGATGAAACATCGCGGCGAGCACTGCGTACACAATGGTGAGCCCACCCACCTTGTCGGCCACCAGAGTTGGGGCCAGAGCAAAGGTGCCGCTTTGGCGCTCGAACGCATCGGCGATGCCTGCACTCGCCTGGATCACATCGTCGTAGGCCGGCTTGTTCGCATCGGCTCCGTCAGACGGCCAACCATGCGCCTGACACATCACGATGTCGGCACGCACCTCGCGAATCGCTGCGTAGTCAAGCCTCAGCCGAGCGAGCGGAGCGGGACGCAGGTTTGTCACCAGCACATCGCACGTTGCGGCAATGCGCAAGAACGCATCGCGCCCGGCCTCGCTCTTGAGATTGAGGCAAACGTTGCGCTTGTTGCGCAACAGGTTCAGTGAGATACCCGACATTCCGCGGCTAGGTCCGGGGCCCATGATGCGATTGGTATCGCCACTGGCTTCTTCGACAGCGATGACTTCGGCGCCGAGGTCGCCCAAGATCTGAGTGGCATACGGACCCATCACTGCCGACGACAAATCAAGAACACGCACACCCGCCAACGGGCCAACAGCGGCGGGGTGAGTCATGAAGATCAGTCTTGCTGACGGACCTTGCGAAAACAGCTTCGGGAGCGCAGCGGGTTAGGCGAGGCTGACGAGTTCGAGCCAGTCGGGGCTGAAGAAATCGACCTGACCGTCGGGCATGAGCAGCACCTTGGTGGGCTTGAGTTGCTCAACAAATTCGGCGTCGTGGCTCACGAACACAATGGTGCCCTTCCACGTGCTGAGCGCATCGGCTACGGCCTGACGGCTTGCTGGATCGAGGTTGTTCGTGGGCTCGTCGAGCAGCAACAGGTTGTTGCGACCCACCATCAGCATCGCCAGCGCAAGCTTTGTCTTCTCGCCGCCGCTGAGCGTGCCGCTGTCTTGAAAGACCTTTTCGCCCATCAGCCCGAACATGCCGAGCATGCCGCGCAACTGCGTCTCGGTGAGCATCACGTTTGAAGGAACTTCGGAGCGGATGTTGTACAGCAAACTTTCGTTGGTGCGCAGGTTGTCGTGCTCTTGCGCGTAGTAGCCAACATTGACGCTGTGGCCAAACTTGAAATCGCCGAGTGTGGGTTGAGCCTCGCCCGCAAGGATGCGCAGCAAACTGGTCTTGCCGGCACCGTTGAGCCCGAGCACTAACAAACGCTCGCCGCGGCCGATGTCGAACGTGACGTCTTCGAACACGGGCGAACCCGCGCCGTAGCCCTTCGATAAACGTGTTGCAGTAATCACCGTGGCACCCGAGGGTGGCGGCTCGGGGAACTTGACCTTCATCACCTTGTCGCCAGCGCCAACATGCACGCGTTGCGACTCGAGACGAGCGATCTGCTTTTCCTTGCTGTGCGCCATTGAGGCCTTGGTGGCCTTGGCGCCGAAGCGATCGACTACTGATTGCAGACGAGCAATCTCTTTGGTCTGCAAGATCGACTGACGTGCCAAGCGTTCTTCGTCGGCAGCACGCGCCAACTGGTATTGGCTGTACGTGCCGCGGTATTCCACGAGGTGGCCGGTGGCATCTTCGGCTGGACGATCGAGGTGCAGCACTCGCGTGATGGCTTCGTCGAGTAGGTCGAGGTCGTGGCTGATGACCAACATCGCGCCGCGATACTTGCGAAGGAAATCGAGCAGCCAGTTTTTGGCGTCGATGTCGAGGTGGTTGGTGGGTTCGTCGAGCAGCAACGCATCGCTGCCGGCAAACAGAATTCGCGACAACTCGACACGACGGCGCTCGCCACCTGAGAGCACTCCGAGCGGCAGATCGAGGCGGTCGGCTTTCAGGCCGAGGCCGGCGGCAATTGAGCGAGCCTCGCTGTCGGCGGCGTAACCACCCGAACTCGCGAACTCATCTTGCGCCTTGCTGTAGCGCGCCACATTGCGATCGCTGGTTTCTTCTTCCATCGCGATGCGCAACTTCTCGATGCGAGTGAGTTGATCGTCGAT
>JAPKZR010000281.1 GCA_026393695.1 Actinomycetota bacterium | reverse complement strand
CAGCTACCCTTCGTGCACTATGGCTTTGACGCGACGAAATCGACTTCGCGGACGTCAGCCAATGCACGCATCGTTCATCGCAGCTGCCTCCGGCATTGCGGCTGCCGCTGCTGGAGCTTCACCGACAGGTTCGCCGGTCATCGACTTCGTGCTCGTGGCAGCCCTCGCTGCGCTTGTCACATGGAGCGCGGCAACTGCGCCATGGTGGGCCGTGGGTTTGGCCTGCGCGATCGCGGCGGTTGTCGCCGTACAGCCGTTGCTCGTTGCTGTGGCATTGGCCGGATGGGCGGCGACGTTCTTTATTGGGATCAGGCGCCGCAACCTCCCGCTGGTGCGAGTCGCCGCTGCCGCGGCGGCTGTGCAGGTATTCGCGCGACTGCAGCTCAATGGGTTCCTCGGGTTGTCAGCGATCATTGGTTGTGTCACCCTCGCTGCGCTGTTTGTTCCTGCGATTCTTCGCCGCGAGCGGGCTGTGCGAAAGCGCGTCTGGAAGTACCTCGGCATCGTCGTGGCTTGCGCTGCCTTGGCCCTTGTCGGCCTGGCCCTTTCTGCACTCGCTGCCCGCGGCCCACTGCAAGAGGGAAATCGACGCGTCCACGACGGACTCGACGCACTCAACCGTGGCGATATGGCCGCCGCCGCTTCGGCGTTTGGTGCTGCCAGTAGTTCGTTTCGTAGCGCCGACAATGACCTCTCGGCTTTGTGGGCGCAACCAAGTCGATTGCTGCCCGTTGTGGCCCAGCACCGAGCGAGCGCGATTACGTTGGCCTCCACTGCTGCCCACGCAATGGACCTCGCCGCCGGGGCGCTTCGCCAGATAGATCCCGAATCGCTCCGCGTGGTGAAGGGCCAGATCGATCTCGACGCGGTGCGCGGGCTTGTTGCGCCGTTCACCTCATTGCAGACGGCGATCGCCGGCGTCGGCGCAGCGCTTGCAGATGCTGATTCGCAGTGGTTGACCCCAATGGTGCGAACACGCCTGCACGAGTTCGAAGACGACATGGCGAAGAACAAAGTTCGTGCCGACAATGCCGTGTTGGCTGCGCAGCTCGCTCCGGCCATGTTGGGCGCCGACGGCACCCGCCGCTATTTCGTGGCGTTTACTACTCCAGCCGAGGCGCGTGGCCTTGGTGGGTTCATGGGTAATTGGGCCGAGATGACCATTGAGAATGGTCACATCTCGATGTCCGAATTTGGGCGCCACACCGATCTCAGCAACGGTGGACCCGATCCAGGCAATCGTCGGCTCAACGGCCCGGCCGAGTTCACCGACCGCTGGGGCCGTTTCGGTTTTTATGACCCAGCCGATGGCACTACGGCGGTGCAGGCTTGGTCCAACATCACGATGCCCCCCGACTTTGCACTTGTGGGCAACGTGATCGCCCAGCTGTATCCGCAAAGCGGCGGTCGAAAGATCGATGGTGCATTCGCACTTGATCCTCAGACGATGGCCGCGCTGGTCTCGTTTACCGGACCAATCACGCTTGATGGCGTCGATGAGCCGCTTACCGCAGCCAACACCGCCAACTTCATCATTCGCGATCAGTACAACATCACTCAGCTCGACGATCGGGTCGACCTACTTGACACCATCGCTCGAACGGTCGTTGATCGACTGCTCGGAGGATCCATGCCCCCGCCAGCCGAGCTCGCCCGCACACTGGGCCCGCTCACCCGACAGGGCAGGCTCATGGGTTGGAGCGCCGATCCTGCCGAAGAGTCGTTGTTCGCCAAGATCGGCATGTCGGGTGTATTTCCCGCATTAGACGGTGGCGATGGTGTTGCCGTAGTGGTCGATAACGCGGCCGGCAATAAGGCCGATGCCTTCCTCGACATCGCCACGAGTTATCGGATCGGAACCCTCGATGCCAGCGGCTTCCGCGATGGCACTGTCACCATCACCTTGACCAACAACGCGCCGGCCGGCGGCTTACCCGACTACGTGCTGGCCAACGCCGTCGATTTGCCACTCGGCACGAATCGCATGTTCCTGTCGGTGTACACCGGATTACCCATGGAGTCGGTCACGCTTGATGGCGAGCCGTCCACGATGGAAACGGGTACGTCGCTCGGGTGGAATGTGGCGTCGACCTTCTTGAATATTCCGCCGGGTGGAACCCGGATCAACCGATCGTCAAGGTTCAGCCCGTCGTTGTCTCGCGGGACTGATCTACTCGCTGCCCCTTAGCCCGAGTGGCCGTAGCGGGCGTTGCGCTGCGCATCGGCAAATGAAATGTCTTTGTCTACTCGCGGTTCGGCGGGCAGTCCGAGGACACGTTCGCCCACAATGTTGCGCTGGATTTCGTCGCTGCCGCCGGCGATGCGGTAGCCCGGCGCACCAAGCACGTGTTCTCCCCACGCAAAGGTGCCCCACTCACCGGTGTCGGCGACGAGTCGTGGCCCTAACAACAGCGAGACAGCATCGCTGACGCTGGCCATATTCGCGGTCCACATCAGCTTGCCCAGCGAGCCTTCGGGCCCTGGCGTCTGGCCTGCCTTGAGACGTGCAGCGGCGCGTCGGTTCGTGTATTGCGCCACCTTGTAGTCCGAGTACAAGCGAGCCAACATTTGACGAACCACAGGATCATCGCCGCGCTCGAGATGTTGCGCAAGCGCTTGGATTTGTCGGTAGCCGCCTCCGGCATGCCCGCCACCGCCGCCACCCGAGTGATCTCGTTCGAACCCTAAGCATGTGAGCGCTACCCGCCACCCTTCGCCGACGGGCCCGAGCCGCAGTGCATCAGAGATGCGCGCATCGGTCAGAAACACTTCGTTGAAGTTCGATCCGCCGCTCATCTGTTTGATGGGTCGCACCTCAACGCCATCGGCATCGAACGGAACGAGAAACGCCGTGAGCCCTTTGTGCTTTGGAACGTCGACGTCGTGGCGGGCGATCGCCAGACCCCATTGGGCGAAACGCGCCCCAGAGGTCCACACCTTTTGGCCGTTGAGAATCCACTGGTCGCCATCGAGCGTGGCCCGGGTGGTGACCGATGCAAGGTCGGAACCGGCAGATGGTTCAGAGAAGAGTTGGCAACCGAGAATGTCCATACGCATGAGCGGCTTGATGAAGTCGAGCTGTTGTTGATCGGTGCCATATGCAGCGATGGTCGGCGCGATCAAGCCCATCGAGGTTGGTGGAAGTTCGCCCGCCGAGGGGACATGAAACCGTGCTTCTTCGCCGTTGTATGCACGCAAGTAACTGTTGGGAAGGCCTCGTCCGCCGAGCGCGGGCGACCAATTGAGCATTGCGTATCCGGCATCGAACTTCTTTTGTTGCCAGACCCGTGTGGCTTCAAGCCGTTCGGCTTCTTGCTGCTCGGTCAGGTTATGAAACACCGCCACATTGTCTGAACCTTGCCCCCACACGACGCTGCCGTCGTCGTTGGTGTGGCTCGCCTCGGATAACGGCTCTGCATTGCGCTCGAGCCAGGCGCGAGCGTTGCTGCGGAAGTCCTCAATGTCTGGCAAAGCTGAGTCGGGCATGTGCGTGACGCTAGCGCGATGGGGCTATTTGATGGGCGCTCCAAGTCGGGACGTGAACTGATCGCGTAGTTAGATACACGTTGTGAAAGATGGCTGCACATGGCGTTGGTGATCGTCGACAAGGCGCGCGAGCGGCCAAACGAAGTCGCGCTCTGCGATAGCCGGTTCTCGTTGACCTGGCCTGAGCTCAACGATGCATTGAACCGCGTTGCCAATGGCCTCAATGCGCTTGAGCTCGGCGAGCAACGCCGTGTCGCAGTGTTTGCCGAGAACTCGGTCGAAACGTTGCTCGCCCATCTCGGCGGCCTGTTGGCTGGGGCTAGCACGGTGCCGGTGAACTTTCATCTCAACGCTGCCGAACTCGAATACATCCTCACCGACTCACGTGCGACGGTGCTGTTTGTCGGCCCCGAGAATCTCGAGCGCGGCATCGCGGCGGCGAATGCGGCCGGTGTCAGCACCATCATCGGATGGCGATGCGAACCGCACCCGAATGTGATCCCTTGGTCCGAGTGGATGGCTCGGTCGTCGGCCGCAGAACCATCGAGCAACGTGCGTCCGTTACCAAACCTGATGTACACCAGCGGCACGACGGGTCAGCCCAAAGGTGTCGACCTGCCGCCCACAATGTTCGCCGGAGGCAACTCAATTGAAGAGCACTTCGTAGGGCTGCGTGTCAACCGGTTCACCAAGTTCGCGACGCATCTGGTTGTCGGCCCGATGTATCACACAGGCCCGCTCAACGGCTTTCGCATCCTGGCCGTCGGCACGCCCGTGGCGGTGCTCAACAAGTTCGACCCCGAGGCTGTGCTGGTCGCGATCGAGCGCTACAAAGCCGAGACAAGCCTGATGGTGCCCACCCACTTTAAGCGCCTGCTCGATCTGCCCCCAGAGGTAAAGGCTCGCTACGACCTCAGCTCAATGCAACTCGTTGCCCACACCGGCGCAGCATGTCCAATCGATGTCAAGCGCCGGATGATCGAGTGGTTCGGGCCCATCTTCCTCGACGCCTATGGCGCCACCGAGGTCGGCACCACATGCAGCATCACCAGTAACGAATGGCTCGAACATCCGGGCAGTGTTGGCAGAGCCCTGCCGCCGTTCACTGCGCTGATTGTCGACGATCAGGGCAACCCAGTGCCGGCAGGTATCGAGGGCAACCTCTACTTCGAAGACGCAAGCGGACGAGGCGTCGTGTACCCCAATGATCCGGCAAAGAGCGCCAAGGCTCATCTTCGTCCGGGTGTGTTCACGTTGGGCGAGATCGGGTATCTCGACAACGAGGGATACGTGTACATCACCGATCGCTCGAGCGACATGATCGTGTCTGGGGGAGTCAACGTGTATCCGGCCGAGGCCGAGCAAGTGCTGCTCACCCACCCGTTGGTTGGTGACGTTGCGGTCATCGGCGTTCCCGATGCCGATATGGGCGAAGCCGTGCGCGCTCTCGTGGTGCCACAAGACCCGGCGAACCCCCCGCAGGCCGATGACCTCATCGCTCTGTGTCGACAAGAGTTGGCTGGCTACAAGTGTCCGCGAAGCGTTGAGGTGGTGTCCACCATCGGCCGCAACGCGATGGGCAAGGTCAACAAGCGAAACCTGCGAGCCCCCTATTGGGAAGGATCGCGCACCATCGGATGATCAGCGTGGCGACCACCCCAACAAATCCGGAAACTGAGCAACCATGAGCATCGCTGACGAAATCTTGGTCACTCCTGAAGTGCTCAGTTGCCCGTACGAGTTCTATCGGCGCGTTCGCGACGAAGCCCCGGTGCATCAGACCCCGCTGGGATTTTGGTTGGTGTCACGCTTCGACGACGTGATGTCGGTGGTGCGCGATCCAGAGCGTTTCTCGAGCAACTTCAACACGTCGTTCGCGTCGGGCAGCGCAAGCCCCGAGATGCTGGCCGTGCTGGCCGACGGTTATCCATCGGCAAATACATTGCTTACCAACGACCCGCCGACGCACACGCAGTTCAGAGCCTTGGTCAACAAGGCGTTCTCGCCAAAACGGGTGGCCCAGCTCGAAGGAGAAATCCGCTCCGTTGCCGCCCACCTCATCGACGCTTTCGTTGCCGATGGCACAGTCGAGTTAGTCAGTCAGTTTGCGGTCGGGCTTCCGCTCACCATCGTGGCCGATGCACTCGGTGTAGACCGTGCCGACATGGCTCGCTTCAAGCGTTGGAGCGACCATGCGGTCGCGCCGCTCAGTGGCCTACTCGACGCCAACCAAATGCTCGAGTGCGCGCGGAGCCGCGTCGAGATGCAGCAATACATGGCTGCCGTCATCGAGCGTCGCCGCGCTGAGCCACGCGACGACCTATTGAGTGACCTCGTGCATGCAGTATTCGATTCGGGTGATCGCGCCGGCGAGAACCTCACCGTGGCCGAGTTGCTCAACGTGATCGAGCAGATCTTGGTAGCCGGCAACGAGACCACCACCAAGCTGCTCGCCGCAGGCATGTTGGCGCTCATCGAGAATCCCGAGCAGATGATCAAGGTGCGCGCCAACACTGAGCTCATCGGCAACCTTGTCGAAGAGGCGCTGCGCATCGAGTCACCCGTGCAGATGTTGCCGCGTATCGCCAAGACCGACGTCGAGGTTGGGGGAGTCAACATTCCCAAGGGCTCGATGGTGATGGTGATGTACGGATGCGCGAACCGCGACGAAGCCAAGTTCGCCAACGCCGATGTGTTCGACATCGAACGCAGCAATGCCCGAGGCCACCTTGCCTTCGGTCAGGGTCCCCACTTTTGTGTTGGCGCAGCGCTGGCACGCAGTGAAGCTCGTATCGGCTTCGAACTGTTACTCGATCGATTGCACGACATTGCGCTGGCGCCGATTGAGCAGCCAACTGATCGAGAGCTTTCAATGACCTTGCGCGGTCTCAGCGCGCTACACCTTGTCTTTACTGCCACCCCGAACCACTCGACATCGGAGTCCCGACTATGAGCATTGACCTCAACAATCTTTCGACGGTGCGCTACGAGGTCGTCGACCCAGGCGATCACGGAATCGCGACGGTCACCCTCAATCGCCCCGAGAGTCGTAACGCGCAGAACAAGCGGATGACCTACGAAATGAACGCGTGCTTCGACGACGCTTCGCGACGCAGCGATGTGAAGGTCATCGTGCTGCAGGCCGATGGTCCGCACTTTTCAAGCGGTCACGATTTGCGCGACACCGAAAGCAGCCGCGAGTTCGATTCGGTGTTCTCTGGTGGCGGGTTCAGTCGTCCGGGCCAGGAGGGTTACATGGCCTACGAGGAAGAGGTCTACTTCCAGATGTGCTGGCGGTGGCGCAATATTCCTAAGCCGGTGTTGGCCGCAGCGCAGGGGAAGACAATCGCTGGTGGGCTGATGCTGCTGTGGGTGTGCGATGTGATCTTGGCCGCCGACGATGCGCTGTTTAGCGACCCGGTTGTGGGCATGGGCGTGAACGGTGTCGAGTACTTCGCGCATCCCTGGGAACTCGGGGCTCGTAAGGCCAAGGAACTGTTGTTCACGGGCGATTGGGTGACAGCGCAAGACGCCAAGACTCTTGGCATGGTGAACCAAGTGGTGCCCGCTGCTGAGCTTCGTGAGTACACGATGGCGATGGCTCGCAAGATCGCGTTGCGCCCGAGTTTCGCACTCAAGTTGGCGAAAGAGAGCGTGAACCAAACTCTCGAGGCCCAAGGCCAGTGGACTGCGTTTCGTGCGGCATTCTCGATGCAGCACCTCGCTCATGCGCATAACCAGATCAAGTTCGGGATGCTGATTGATCCAGGCCCCAAGCGACCAGATGCGGCGGGCTGAGGGTGGCTAAGCGCACTCCAGTGGTCCGAAAGTTGGGTCGACCCCGTGATGTCGATTCATCGGACACTCGCCAAAAACTGCTCGAAGTGGCCCGTCGTATTTTTGCTCGCGATGGCTATGGCGCCACCACGAACCGCAGCATTGCCGACGAGGCCGGCATCACTACCGGAGCGATCTACCACTACTTCCCGTCGAAGGCCGAGCTCTATGTCGGCGTGTACGAAGTGGTGCTGAAAATCGTGGCCGACAACTTCGACGCGGCGATTGCCGCTCCAGGTTCATTGCTCGTCAGATTCAGCCGCGCCCTCGATGCCGCATCCAACCTCAACCGCAGTGATTCATCGATCGCAGGGTTCTTGGTGGGTGTGCCCCGCGAATTGCAGCGGCATCCTGAGCTCACCGACCTCATCCGCGCACTACGCACTCATGCGCCTACCTTTGTTGGTCGCATCGTGAGCGACGCCGCAGCTGCGGGCGAGCTTCGGCCCGACGTGCAACCACGCGCTGTCGAAGATCTACTCAACGCGGTCTTGTCCGGCTTAGCCACATTTTCAACAGTGAGTGGAGACGCCGAACGTCATCACGGTTCTATTCGCGCGTTGCAACAGCTTCTGGCAGGCGAGCTCGTCGTCCCTGCCTAACCCACCGAGTCAGGGGGCGTTTGTGGTGGTGGTTGCGGGAACTGCCAAGCACTTGCCGAGGCCGTCGTTCACGATGGTTTGTCCCTTCTCGGTGAACGTTGGTGAATTGATGTTGTCGCGGAGCCGCTGTATGTCTGCCGCGTCGAGGTTTGTGAGGACGCCCAGCACGCACGCTTGGTCAGCGGCGAAACCTGCGAGCCCTGCTTGAGTGACCCATACCTGCGAGAAGAGTTCGAGTACTTCGGCATCGGTGCCGACAGCGGTGACTACCGGAGCCGACCCGGAGTTGTCATCGGAGTTTGAGCTGCCGCATGCAGACAGACCAAGAACGGCGAATGACATCACAATGAGAAGTCGTGGCAGAGCAGATTTCATCGCGGCAATCTACCAATCGCACTGAAGTGTCTGCGATGCGGGCGACTACGGGGCGCTGGTTGTACTTACTGCCGTGGTCGTGCTGTCGGCTGTGCGGCAGTTCTCGAGTTCGAGGCCTAGTGCATCGCCCTCGGCGCTGAGCTTGGGTGAGAAGAAGCTTTCGCGGAAGCTCTGCACATCGGCGGCGCTGAGCTTGGCAACTACTGCATCCAAACAGGACTTGTCGATCGTGAACCCAGTGGAGCCACTCTCGATCAATGCTTGGGTGATCTGAGCGCGGACCTCATCGTCGGTTCCGACAACGGTGACTACGGGAACCGTGCCCCCATCTTCGTCTGCGCCGCCGCCGGTGTCGGTATCGCCATCGGTGTCGCTGGTTGCTGCAGCCGTGTCGCTGGTGGCTGGCGTCGACGCAGCAGGTGAGCTTGAGCTACCGCATGCTGACAGGCCGAGCAGGGTGACCGACACAACGAACGTTCTGAGCAAGACGGATTTCATGGCTGAAAGTTACCAGTGGTTGAGATCTATCCCTGCTTTGAAAAAGCGACAAGCAGCAATGCTGTGAGCGATAACCCGTCTGCAATTCGGCCTGCAGCGATCTCGGCGCGAACAGTTGGCCAAGTAACCCACTCGATTCGTTCTGATTCGCTCGGATCAGAGGGGTCGCCCACGTAGGTTGCCGACTCGGTGAGGAACAAGTTGAACACGCCATCGCTGTTTCCGTTTTGCGGGAAATAGCGGCCGATTTGTCGGAGCGGTCCGGCTTGCCAGCCAGTTTCTTCAAGCGTTTCGCGAGCGGCGGCTTGTAGCGGCGTCTCGCCGGGGTCCACTCGCCCTGCGGGTACTTCCCAGCCCCAGGTGTCGGTAGCGAAGCGGTGTCGCCAGAGCAACAGCACGCCACGGTCCGGGTGGTCGACCACGGTGCCCGCTGCTTCGCTGGGCATACGCACTACATGGTGATCGAAGCGAGGGCCGCCGGGAATCTCGATGTCGGTGAGTGCAAGCCGAATCCACTCACTGTCATAGATGATGCGCTCGCCATGCACGATCCACTTCATGATGCGAGCAACGCTCGATTCATCGAATCGATGGTGACGGCAATGAGCCCGATCCATACCAATACGAAGCCCGCCACGCGCACAAGGGTAAGCGTTTCGTTGTAGACAAGCCATCCAAGCAAGAAGTTGATGGTGGGCACGATGTACTGAACCAGTGCAAGCACGCTGAGAGGAAGCCGCTTGGCCGCGAGCGCGAACATCAGCAACGGCACTGCAGTAACAATGCCGGCAAGCGCCACGAGTATCCACTCGGTTGAGGTTGCGGTGTTCGCGATGCTTTCGGCGCGGGTGGATCCCCACACGACTAGGCCAACCGCGGGGATAAACAGAATCAATGTCTCCGTGGTGAGGCTTTCGAATGCGTTGAGCGTGCCTTGTTTCTTGAGGTACGAGTACGTGACCCACGAACAGGCGATCAGCAACGACACCCATGGAAACTGGCCATAGCCAACGGTGAGCACAACCATCGCTGCGACCGCTAAAGCGAGCGCCACTTTTTGCACAATGCGAAGGTGTTCGTGCAAGACCAGGACGCCCAGCAAGGTCAGCCCGATGGGGGTCATGAAGTACCCGAGCGCCGTTTCCATGACGCGCCCGTGCACCACTGCCCACACGTAGGTGGTCCAGTTGATGGAGAGCACGATGGCGCCGATGGCGACGCGCACAAGCACGGCGCGGTCTCGGAGCTTGGCGAGGAGTGATCGCGTTTGGCCACGGGACACGAGCCACGCCCCCATGAGCAGCGCCGACGTAGTGATGCGGTAGCCGATCAACTCGAACGCGTTGAAGTGTTTGAGCGCCTTCCAATAGATGGTGACGAGACCCCACAAGAGGTAGGCGCTGATGCCCCAAAAAACTCCGCTGCGTTCGGTGCCGTGGTCGCTTGACTCAGGGGCGGACACAGGCCGCTGCGAGTTCGTTGATCTCTCGGGAACGCTTGATTTCTTGCGCCGGGTTCTGGTCAAGGGTGTCGTGCAGAAAACTAAACGACAGGCCTGAGTCGGGGTCTGCCCAACACAGCTGGCCACCAGCGCCGTGATGGCCAAACACGCGTGGACGCTGCGCAGGGAACCACCGCAATGCTTCGTCGTTGTCGTTGCCCGCGACTTCGAACATCAAGGTGCGGTGCGCCGCGTACTTCGATGTCTCGTTGAGCAGGTTGTTACGAATATTGCCGATGGCATCGGTCATTGCCGGGTCCCTGAGCCACGACTGGTAGAGCGCTGCAATGTCGCTCGCTCGGGCGATGCCACCGCCGCCGGGAATGCCTGCGGCGTGGGCCAGCTTGCTGTTCAACGACAGCAGCGCTTCAACGCCAACTGACACTGCGGGCACGAGATGCGGTGAGCCATATTCGGCCAACAACACTTCGTCGCTGGGACGTGCGCCATGCATGCGCACCTCAACGACTGAGTTGTGGTTTGCCATCTCTGGTCCGAGTACTTGTGCGACACCAGCGCGGCCGGTGACCGCTTCGTGAATGGCAACGGCGTAGGGCTGGCCGGAAATGGTTTCGATGAGTTCGGCGAGCACCCAGTGCGCCGAGACGGGGTGATACTCGCACCGAGTTCCCGAAGGCCAATCGGGAGTCCACGTGCCAAACGCAGTGCGTCGGCCGGCGCTGGTGCCCCATTCGAGTGGCCCGATGAGCGCTTGCGAAAATCCGCCCTGCATGAGCATGACGTGTTCGACAGTGATGTGGTTTTTACCGTTGGCTGCGAACTCGGCAAGGTATTGGGCCACGGGCTTGGCGATGTCGATGCGTCCGTCGGCGATGAGCGCAACAATTGCCGCCGACACGATGGGTTTGGTGGCCGAGAAAATGACGAAGCGATGGTCGTTCGTGGCCGTACCGAACGAGGCAAACGCCTCGACACGACCGTCGATGCCGATGGCAAATTGCGCAGCCAACAACCGTGACGAATCGATCTCTGCTTGAATGCGATTCGAGAGACGCTGCACCGCCGCAGGGTCGAGCGCTCGGGTCGCAGTGGTGCTCACGATTTCCAACCGTTGAAGTAAGTGATCTCTTCGGCGGGGCGGCGGTTACCTGGCTTGAATGTGTCGCCGGTGTAATAGGCCACTGGCGTGAGGGCCACCTGCGTCACCGTGTCGGGGATACCGATTAGGGCGCGAGCTTCGGCCTCGAAGGCCAAATGCAATGTGGTCCATGCCGTGCCGAGGCCACGGCTGCGGGCGGCCAACATAAAGCTCCACACGGCGGGCAGCACGCTGCCGTAGAAGCCAGCCACCGAACCCTGCGGGCCTTCGGGTACGCCGAGGCTGCACGGAATCACCAGCGCTGGGGCTTGGTGCAACACCGTGGCGAGATAGTCGGAGCTGTCCATGATGGCGTTGGCGCCGGAGCGTCCGGTGCGTTGTACGGCGTCTTTTTGCATCGCGATGTAGGGCTCGTATGCGCGACGGTAGAGGTCGGCGAGGCCCATCTTCAGATCGGGATCGTCGACAACGATCCACCGCCAACGTTGCAGGTTGCTCCCTGCCGGCGCCTGGCACGCGATGCGGATGCAGTCGGTGATGAGTTCGCGTGGCACGGGTCGATTGAGGTCGAGTCGCTTACGCACCGCCCGAGTGGTGGTGAGGAGACGATCGGTTTGGTTCAGGTCGAACGATTCAGCCATAGCCGCCTACAGTACGGCGATAAGGCGCGTTGGGCGGATCTGGAGATGACAATGGCAACCCCAAAAGAGCTTTGGCAAGAGGCCTTCGAGGCCAGCAAGCTTCGCGATGGCGCAACCAACACGATGAGCGGCATTCCGCTTGAGCCTGTCTATGGCCCCGACGATGCCGAGCATCCGGGCGTCTATCCGTACACCCGCGGGCCGTATGCCTCGATGTATCGCTCGAAGCTGTGGACGATGCGTATGTTTGCCGGTTTTGGTACGGCCGACGACACCAACTGGCGCTTCAAGGAGATCATCAAGTCGGGCGGCGACGGGCTCTCAACTGCGTTCGATATGCCCACGTTGCTTGGCCTCGACAGCGACGACCCAATGTCGCTGGGCGAGGTCGGTCGCTGCGGTGTTGCGGTCGACACCTTGGCCGACATGGAAGATCTGTATGCCGGCATCGACTTGGCGAAGACCACGACCTCGATGACCATCAACTCGCCAGCGGCGCCCATCTTTGCGATGTTCGTCGCCCAGGCCGAAAAAGCTGGCGTGCATCGATCGCGGCTCGGCGGCACATTGCAGAACGACATCTTGAAGGAATATCAGGCGCAGAAGGAGTTTGTGTTTCCTCCGCGTCAGAGCATGCGTTTGGTGCGCGACACCATCAAGTTCACTGCATCTGAAATGCCGAAGTGGCACAGCATCTCGATCAGCGGCTACCACATCCGCGAGGCCGGTTCTACGGCGGCTGAAGAACTCGCGTTCACGTTGGCCAACGGCTTTGCGTATGTCGAACTTGCGCTGCAAGCTGGTCTGGCGATCGATTCGTTTGCGCCGCGCCTCAGCTTCTTCTTCAATGCTCACATCGACTTCTTCGAAGAGATCGCCAAGTACCGCGCCGCACGTCGCATCTGGGCGCGGTGGATGAAGTCGCGCTACGGCGCCGAACTCGATCGTTCAATGCAGCTCCGGTTCCACACCCAGACAGCTGGGGTGTCGCTCACAGCGCAGCAGCCTGAGGTCAACATCGTGCGCACCGCTATCGAGGCGCTTGCTGGCGTGCTCGGCGGTACGCAATCACTGCACACCAACTCGATGGACGAAGCCTTGGCGCTGCCCACCGAACGCTCGGCGCGCATTGCACTGCGCACGCAGCAAGTCATCGCGTACGAAACCAACGTGGCCCATGTGGCCGATCCGCTCGGCGGTTCGTATTTCGTCGAAGCACTCACCGACGAGATGGAGCGTCAGGCTGAGGCCATCTTCAGCCATCTCGACGAACTTGGTCATGGCTCAATGCTCGACGGAGTCATCGCCGGCATCGAAGACAACTGGTTCCAGGGTTGCATCGCCGATAGTGCGTACGAACAAGAGCGTATGTTCAACCGCGGCGAGCGAATCGTGGTGGGTGTCAATCGGTTCCTCGAGGGCAACGACGAAGACACCATGCCCATTTTGCAGATCACGAACGAGGACGAAACTCGCCAACTGAAGCGACTCGATTCCGTTCGACAGCAGCGCAACCAAGCAGCTGTCGACGAAGTGCTCGCCCGGTTGCAGGTTGAGGCCGCCGATCCCGAGATCAACCTCATGCCAACACTGGTCGAGGCGTCCGGCGTCTATGCATCACTCGGCGAGATGATGAACGCAATGGCAACCGTGTTCGGGCGCCACATCGAAGTTCCCACAATCTGACCTCAGCAGTTCAGGAGTCGTCATGAACAACCCAGACGAAATGCCAGCACGCATTGCGGCCTTTCTGGCCGAGCAAGAACCCGAGTGGCGCGACATCGAGGTCGTGGCCTACGAGGTCATGACCGGCGGATACAGCCGTCTGCTCGGCAAGGCGCATGTGCGTCACGCCGAGGGCGAAGAGGTGCTCGTGCTGCGCGGCGATCCGCCGCCCGGTCGCGCTCTTGTAGACACCGATCGCGGCCAAGAGTTTGAGGTCATTACCACCGTCTCCGAGCACGGCGTGCGCACGCCGCGCACGCGCTACTTCGACGACGCGGGCCTGCACCTTGGCACCCGCGCATTGGTCATTGAGTACACCGCGTCTGACTCGTTTCTTCCGTACGCAACCGGTGGCGGTTCGCTTGAGGGACTCAACATCAAGTTGGCCGATGCGTTAGCCAGTTACCACCGTTTGCCGTTGTCGTCATTGCCTGCCCGACTCGAACGGCCGGCCGATTGGAACACCTACATCGGTCATCGCATCGACGAATGGCGACGCACGGCCGATGCTCACGTTGAGGACCTTCCGATCCTGCGTTACGTAGCGGCCTGGCTCGACGCGCATCGCCCACCCGAAGTTCCGCTTACGCTGATTCACGGCGACCTGCAGAGCGCGAACCTGATGCTGGCTGCCGATGGCCATTTCGAGATTCTCGATTGGGAGCTTGCCTCGATTGGTGACCCTCGCGAAGACATCGGCTACTTCAAGGCGGTTGCTCAGATTGCGCCACCCGACTTACTCGACGATGCGGGCGTGATGGGATTCTGCGAGCGTTACCGCGAACTCACTGGGCTCGATGAGGCCCAAGTGAACCCGGTCACCGTGGCCTACTTTTTGATCCTCGGTGTGGTGGGCACGGTGCGCCGTTTGCTCGAGGGCGGTGCTGCATACAGTCGCGACGAGAACACGTTGTTGGCATCGCTGTTCAACCTGAACTCGGTGGTGTTTGGCTCCGGTGTGTGGATCGGCGCCAGCAAACAACTTGAACCAATTCTTGCTGCCATGAAAGGTGCGATGTGACATGTTGAGCAAACCAACGAGCGATCAGATGCTCATCGGGATCGCGCGTGATCTGCGCGAGCAAGTGCTTCCTCATCTCACCGATCAACCGGCTGTGGTTGTGATGGGCATGATCGATCAGATTCTGCGCAACCTGTCGGTGCGTGTCGCCAACGAGATCGAGTGGATGCATGAAGAAGTGGCTGCCATCGCAGCAATGGCAGGGCGCGACCCAGGTTCGCCACAGTCGCTGCAGTTGCAACATGTCGTCGAGTGGTACGGCAGTGTGAGCCGTTGGCTGAGCGCGGGTGTCGAAGCAGCGTATGCCGGCGGCGATCAGGCAGAGATCGACAAGTGGCGGGCGCTCATCGAAGCCCGCAGTGCACACGAGCAGGCGATCATGGGCAGCCTCGATCTCGTCGGACGCGGCTAAATCACTCAGCCTTGTGTGAAGCGCCCTCGGTAGGGTGCTTCGGCCATGGCCAAATCGACACCGCTCGTCTCCACTGCAGAAGGCAGCAACCAAGACTCGTTCCACGGCATCGATTGGATGCTCCTTGGTGTTGCCGGTGGCGTCTGGGGCGCGTCGTTCTTCTTCATTGCTGAAGCGCTCGACTCGTTTCAGCCGATGCTCATTACGTGGCTACGTGTGGCCCTTGGGTTCGCGACCTTGTCGTGCGTGCCCCGAGCGCACTCGCCAATCGATCGCCAAGATTGGCCGAAGGTGGCTCTCATCGCCTTGGTGTGGATGGCGTTCCCGCTGAGCATGTTTCCATTGGCCGAGCAGCATGTGTCGAGCAGTGTGGCCGGCATGCTCAACGGCGGCACGCCAATTTTCGCTGCGGTCGTTGCGACGGTGTTGCTCAGGCGGCCACCGGGCAAACGTCAGCGACTCGGACTCATCGTGGGCACCCTCGGTATTGCCCTAATTGGTTGGCCCTCGCTGCGTGAAGGGTCGAGCTCGGCCATTGGTGTTGGGCTCATCTTGCTCGCGCTGTGCTCATACGGACTCGCGATCAACATTGTGGTGCCGATGCAACAGAAGTACGGCGCCCTTCCCGTGTTGTGGCGAGCCGCAGGCATTGCTGCGTTGATGCTCGCTCCATTCGGCATTGCAGCTGTGCCGTCTTCGTCGTTTTCGTGGCACTCGTTGTTTGCCAACATTGCGCTTGGAGTGCTCGGCTCGGCGGTGGCTTTTGTGGCCGCAGGCACCCTGGCCGGTCGGGTCGGCTCAACGCGGGCGGCGATGACCACCTACGTGATCCCGGTGGTCGCGTTGTTCCTTGGCGCTGCTGTGCGCAGCGAGGCCATCGCTGTTCTGAGTGTGGTCGGATGTGCCACGGTGTTGTCCGGAGCGTTTCTCGCGAGTCGCTCCGAGAAAACATAAATGACGATGTGTCGCAGGGTCCATCGTCGTATCGGCTAGAAACGTTGTACTACCGTCGGTAGATGAACAGTGATCGACGGCAGTTTGTCGATCTTGTGAAATGAACGATTCTTTCTTTGAGTAAGGGGATAACCATGAGGAAACGCAGTTACAACATTGCCGCTGCTCTGATCGTGTTCAGCTTTGGGGCTGCCGCATGTTCAGAGACCAAGACAGCGACAACGCCAGATACCGCAGCAACCGACTCGACCACTGCTGTGGCCGACACGTCCGGCGGCGAAACAACCACCACGGCTGGCGCAGGCGAAGAGCTCAACAAGTGGGCTCTTGACTACACCGGCGGCACCGCTGGCGCAGCAACCGGCGACAGTGTGAAGGTTGGCTACGCCAACGACGAAGACTTCTTCCCGGAGAACACCATCGGCATCAACGCCGCTCGGGAGTATCTCAACGCCGAGCTCGGTGGAGCTGGCGGAAAGCCGATCGAGCTCGTTTCGTGCAAGGTTTCGAACGCCGAAGATGGCGCCAAGTGCGGCACCCAGTTCGCCAACGACCCAACGATTGCTGTTGTCATCACCGGCACCATCTTGAACGGCAACCAAGAGCTGTACGACACGCTCAACGGCAAGAAGCCAGTCATTGTTGGTAACGGCGTGACCTCAACCGACTTCCTGACTCCTGCTGGTCAGGCGTTCACTGCAGGCTCGCCTGGTGTTGTTACCGGTCTTGCCGGCTACATCGCCACAGGCCTGACTCCGACACCAAAGAGCGTTGCGATCTTGGCCCAGAACAACCCAGCGGGTCAGGCAGCGGTTCCGTTGCTCATCGCCCCAGCGCTGAAGAAGGCTGGCATTGCCTACACCCCTGTGTTCGTCGAAGACTCAGCGTCAGCTGCCGATGTGAAGGCTGCGCTCACCGCAGTCGGCGCCGATAAGGCCGATGTCGTGATGACGATCATCACCATCCAGCAGTGCATCAACGTGTACGACGCGCTCAAGCAGTTGGCGATCACCCCAACCGTGATCACCACCGGTTTGTGCTTTGGCACCCCGATGACCGACCACCTCAAGCAGGCCGGCGAGGCCGGTCCGGTTCCCGACGGTTGGTACTTCGGTGGCTATGGCTACAGCTATTTCCGCCCCGACCTCGAGAGCGGCATGCAGACCTACATCGCCAAGGTGCAGCAGTACGGCAAGCCCGCACCAAATGCGACCACGCTCGAGTACACCGGCTTTGCCGGCCCAGAGTTCGCCAACCTGATGACCTTCGCCAAGTTCGTGAACGCCGCAAAGGGTGCAACCGACTTCGCAACCATTGACGCCGCCATTCGCAGCTTCGCTGGTCCAATGATGTTGCAGGTAGGCCCGCTCAACTGTGGCAAGCAAGTGATCTTGGGCGTTCCATTCCCTTCGGTGTGCGGTGCCCAGATGGGTATTCAGCAGCTCAAGGGTGGCGAGTGGATCAGCATCGCTGACGGCCTCAACGGCAAGCCGATTGACGCCACTGCGGTTCAGTCGTAGTTCATTCGGATATGAAGTAATCAAGGTGGTGCGCCGCGAGTGCGGCGCACCACCTTTTGTAATACGACGTTCAACGAGGGGTGAGGGCCGATGAAGGGTCTCGTAACAAAGTATTTCCAATGGTTCATCGGGCTCAGCGCGCTGGGCATGGTGGTGTGGGCATTGCTCGACACGAACACCAGAAACCAATTCCTCACCGGCCCGGGCTTGGCCAGCGGCGCGCTCATCGCTGCTATTTCGTTGGGCTTGGTTGTTACCTATCGCGGCTCGGGCGTGGTCAACTTCGCCAACAGCGCGATCGCAATGTACGTGGCCTACGTGTATGCAGTGCTGCGCCGTGATGGCGACCTGTTTCTTCCACCCTTGCCGAACCCCTTCGCGTTGATCGAAGGCGTTGTTCACAAACTCGATGCTGCCTCAACGCTCGATCTTCCCGATTGGCCCACACGAATTTCGTTTGGGCCCGACATGCAATTCTTGCCTGCTCTGCTCATCTCGCTGTTGTTCGCCGTGCTGCTCGGCCTGGCGCTGCACTTCTTGATCTTCCGGCCATTGCGCTCGGCGCCGCCGCTCGCCAAGGTCGTTGCATCCATTGGTCTGTTCTTGTACCTGCAAGCGGTCATTGTGCGCCGCTTTTCAATTCAGCCCTTCGCCGTTGAGTCGATGCCGTTCTTCAGCGGCTCGAAGCCGCTCAAGTTGCCCTTGGGCATCAGCATGAACTCCGACGAACTGGCCATCGCAATCTTGGTGTTGGTGCTCACCGGCGTACTCTACGCGGTGTTCCAACTCACCCGCTTCGGATTGGCCACACGTGCCGCTTCCGAAAACGAAAAGGGTGCTGTTGTGCTCGGCTTCTCGCCCGAGTTTCTGGCCGGCACGAACTGGGTGATCTCCACGGTCATCACGGGTCTGCTTGGCATTTTCGCCGCCACCGTATTGCGTACAGTTGACCCGTCGGTGCTGCCGGCGCTCATCATCCCAGCGCTCACCGCGGCGCTCGTGGGTAGCTTCACATCGTTTGGTTGGACCACATTCGCAGCCATGGTGCTGGGCATGCAGTACGGGCTCGTGAAGTACCTCGAGGCGCAACACCATTGGTTCCCCAAGTCGGCAGGAAGCGCCTTCCCGGGCATGGAGCGACTGCTCCCGCTGCTGGTGATTGTGTTGGTGCTGTTCTTGAGGGGCAAGAGCCTGCCTACTCGCGGTGCTATCAGCGCGGGCCGATTACCGTTCTCACCCACACCGCCGCGTTGGGCCACCCGCTATGCCGGGCCCGCCCTCGCTCTGGTGGCGGCCGTGTGCGGTCTGTTTGTCTTTGGCCCCACCTTCCGCCTGGCATTGGCCAACTCGCTCATCGGCATCATCATCTGCTTGTCGATCGTGGTGATCACTGGTTACGTGGGGCAGATTTCACTGGCGCAGATGGCCTTTGCCGGCATCTCTGCGTACTTGGTTGCCAAGATGACCACCGAGCACAACGTGCCGTTCCCCATCCCAATCTTCATTGGTGCGATTGTGGCGATGTTTGTCGGAGTGCTCGTTGCCCTACCCGCGTTGCGGGTGCGCGGCGTGAACTTGGCTATTGTCACGCTCGCTTTTGCGGTGGCCGTGGACCGCGCAGTCTTTGGCAACCAGTCGGTCAACGGCGGTTTCAAGGGCGCTCCAGTGAAGGTCCCATCGCTCATCGCGCAACCACGCGATGTGCAGTACAAGATTCTGGGCTTCATCGCCGGCGACGGTAAGCAGCCCAACCCGATGACAGCGCTGTTCTGTCTCGTCGTTGTGGTCGTGCTGTGTTATGCGGTTGCCAACCTTCGTCGGTCTGCAACCGGACGCCGATTGCTCGCCACTCGCTCGAACGAGCGCGCCGCAGCCGCGGCCGGTGTCAACGTGTCGGGTATGAAAATCCTCGCCTTCGCAGTGTCGGCGTTTATCGCTGGCATCGGTGGCGCTGTGTCGGCGTATCGCTTCGGTGGCGTCACGCCCGACAAGTTCAACTATGTGCAGTCGCTCACGTTCTTCGCGTTTGCCTACCTTGGCGGTATCACCAGCGTGGCCGGCTCTATCAGCGGCGGACTGTTAGTGGCCGGTGGTCTGGTGTTCACGTTCGCCAGCGAAACGCTCGGCGTGCCCAGTGAGTTCACGCTCATTCTTGGCGGCCTTGGATTGATCATCGCTTCGGTTCGTAACCCCGAAGGCATCGCTGGCGCGACCCGTCAGATGGGCCAAGCGGTGCAACACAAGTTCGCACGACAACGACCCAGCGGCGATACTTCTGACGACTCGTCTGCCCCTACTGCAACTGAGAAAGCTGGTGCTCACTGATGACGACCTTGCTGCAGACAACCAGCATGTCGGTCACGTTCGGCGGCCTCAAGGCTGTCAACGAAGTCGACTTCTCCGTGCAGAAGGGACAACTCGTCGGCCTCATCGGACCCAACGGCGCCGGCAAGACCACCTTCATCGATGGCATCACCGGTTTCGTTCCCACCACGGGTCGCATCGAGTTCGCTGGCCGCGACATCGGCTCGCTTCCACCTCATCGCCGCGCCAAGTTGGGCCTCGGCCGCACATGGCAATCGCTCGAACTGTTCGACGATCTCAGCGTGCGCGAGAACCTGCAAGTGGCCGCCGAGAAACAGTCGGTTGGCAGTTTCTTCGCCGACCTCGTGGCGCCGCGTCGCTCACGCGATAGCTCGTCTACCGATTGGGCGCTCGATGTTCTCGGCATTTCCGATCTTGCGTCGAAGATGCCCAACGAGATCAGCCAGGGTCAGCGCAAACTCGTCAGCGCAGCGCGAGCACTTGCTGCTCGCCCCGAGCTGGTGTGCATGGATGAACCTGCGGCCGGCCTCGACAGCGCCGAATCTCGGGTGTTAGGCGACCGACTGCGCGACATCATTAGCGCCGGGTCAACAATCTTTTTGGTCGACCACGACATGGGTCTTGTGCTCAACGTGTGTGACTACATCTACGTGATTGAGTTCGGCGTCAAGATTGCCGAGGGCACTCCAAGCGAAATTCAAAAGAACCCCCGCGTGATCGAGGCCTACCTTGGTCACTCGGCCGAAGAGGAGACGCACTGATGGCTCTGCTCGAGATCGACGATCTTTGCACCGGTTACAACGGTGTCCCGGTTGTACGTAATCTGAACCTCGCGGTCAACGAAGGCGAGATCGTTGCCCTGCTCGGACCCAACGGTGCTGGCAAGACCACCACATTGTTGACCACCTCGGCGCTCAACCCGATTTTGTCGGGCGACATCCGCGTGCTCGGCAAATCTGTCAAGGGTCGCCGCGCTCACATGATCGCTCGCGAGGGCTTGGCGCATGTCCCTGAAGACCGCAGCCTGTTCTTTCAGCTCACTGTGCGCGAGAACCTCAAGTTGGGTGCAGCGAAGGGTTCGGCCAACTTCGACCAGGCGCTCGGGTATTTCCCTGCGCTCGACAAGCTGATGGATCGCAAGGCTGGCTTGTTGTCGGGTGGCGAGCAGCAGATGCTGGCCATGGGCCGCGCGCTCGCGACGAGCCCCAAGCTGCTGATGGTCGACGAGATGAGCCTTGGTCTGGCGCCCATCATCGTCGAGCGCCTGTTGCCTGTGTTGCGACGCATTGCCGATGAAACCGGTGCAGGTATTTTGCTGGTTGAGCAGCACGTGCATCTCGCGCTTGAGGTAGCCGATCGGGCCTATGTCTTGAACCATGGCACGCTCGAAATCGAGGGCGACGCCAAGCACCTGGCGGCCAACCGCCATCTCATCGAGAGCAGCTATCTCGGTGGCGGCGACCACGCCACGCCCGAATGATCACCCGCTAGTGCCGCTAATGAAAGACTCTGCGCCTCTGGCACAGCACTAACGTCGACACCGTGGACATCACAGCTACGCCGGCTTGGTCGGCCCTCATCACGCATGCGCGTGCTCAGTCGATGGTGTCGTTGCGCGACGCCTTCGCGACAGATCCGTTGCGAGCCGAGGCGTTCACCGTGAAAGTGGCCAACCTGCGTGTCGACTTCTCGAAGCAACGCGTTTCGGCGGCCACCATGGGGCTGCTTGCTGAGGTTGCTGAGGCCGCTGGCGTTACCGCGAAACGCGACGCGATGTTCGCGGGTGAGCGAATCAACACCACCGAGAATCGGGCGGTGTTACACGTGGCGTTGCGATCGCCGCCTGACGCCGTCATCGCCACCGCTGACGACAGCGGGCAAGTGCGCAACGTGGTTCCCGACGTGCACGAAACCCTCGATCGCATGGCGGTGTTCGCCCATCGAGTGCGCTCGGGGGCGTTTACTGGGCATACCGGTGAGCGCATTCGTACGGTGGTCAACATCGGCATCGGTGGCAGCGACCTCGGACCGGCGATGGCTTATCAGGCATTGCTCGCCTATAAGCATGCCGACATCGAGTGCCGATTCGTGAGCAACGTAGACGGCGCCGATATCGCCCAAAACCTCGCCGATCTCGATCCAGCGAGCACGCTGTTTGTGGTCTCATCGAAAACCTTCACCACCATCGAGACCATCACCAATGCCTCAACGGCGCGCGATTGGTTGCTCGCTGGCCTTGGGGCGCACGGCGATCGATCGGCAGTGAGCAAGCACTTCGTGGCCGTGTCTACCAATGCCGCTGGTGTCAGTGCGTTCGGCATCGACATCGACAACATGTTCGGTTTCTGGGATTGGGTGGGCGGCCGGTACTCAGTGGATTCAGCAATCGGTCTGTCGCTCATGCTCGCCATTGGGCCCGATGCCTTCGCCGATTTCCTTGCGGGGTTTCACGCCGTTGACCAACACTTCTTGCACACGCCGCTGGCTCAGAACGTGCCCGTCATCATGGCGATGCTTGGTGTCTGGAACAGCAATATGTTGGGTGCACAAAGTCACGCAGTGCTGCCCTATGCCCACGAGCTCAGTCGGTTCACCGCGTACCTGCAGCAGCTCGACATGGAAAGCAACGGCAAGTCGGTGCGCCGCGATGGCTCGCCGGTTGTCGGTGAGACCGGACCCATCGTGTGGGGCGAGCCCGGGACCAACGGCCAGCACGCGTTTTATCAGCTGATCCATCAGGGCACCCGGTTGGTGCCGGTGGACATGATCGGTTTCGCGCATCCCAATCACTCGCATCGCAACCATCACGATCTGTTGATGGCCAACATGTTCGCTCAGACTGAGGCGCTGGCTTTCGGCAAGACCGAAGCCGAGGTGATCGCCGACGGCGCATCGCCGGAGCAAGCGCCGCACCGGGTGTTCACCGGCAACCGGCCCAGCACCACCATCGTTGCCTCGCAGCTCACCCCGCGAGTTCTTGGCGAGCTCATCGCGCTCTACGAACACAAGGTGTTTGTCCAAGGCTGCGTGTGGGACGTGAACAGCTTCGACCAATGGGGCGTCGAGCTGGGCAAGGTACTCGCCAATCGCATCACGCCCGAACTGTCTGCGGTCAACAGCAACTCAAGCGCAGTCGTTCACGACAGCTCAACGGCAGCGCTGATCCAGTGGTACCGCGACGAACAGCAGAGCGCGCCTTGAGTCTTCGGTCCCGAATCACCGGGATGCTTGTCACCTTTGTTGCTGCCGTCACGGTGTCGGCGTTCGCAGCTCTGTTTGCCTTCGCGTTCCGCCGCTCGATCCACTATCTCCTCGAACACTTCGGCGGTGACGAGCGATCTACCGCGGTATCTCAATCCACCTCTCCGCTGTTGGTGTTTGCGATTGTCACCGGCGGACTACTGCTGGCGAGCTGGCTTGGTCGCCTCGCCGCGCGTTGGCGTCACGAGCGCCTTGGGCTCGCTCAAATTGCTGAAGCCACGCGCGGCGTGGGTATCGGACCCAGCCTCAGCGGCACGTTGGTGCGCACCTCGGGCACGTGGCTCGCGATGACCTCGCTTGCGTCGCTGGGCCGCGAGGCCACCATCCTCGAGACGGGCGGCAGCTTTGGATCGTGGTTGAGTCGCAAACTCAACCGGCCACCTGCCGATCTCGCCGTAACTGGCGTGGCCGCAGCCTTCGCTGCTGTGTACCACGCCCCAATCGGCGGCTTCCTCTATGTGCGCGAGCACGTGGTCAACCAGCCGCAGCGTCGCACCGCCGGTTGCGCCCTCGCTGGCGGCGTGCTGGGTTGGGCGATCTCGATGCAGTTCCTTGGCGGCGGACCGGTCTTCGAACGCGGTGTTGAGCCGCTCGGTATCGATTCGTTCACACATGCAGCAGTAGGACTCATCCCCGCTCTTGTCGCCACGCGCCTGTTCTTTATGTTGCGTCAACGGATAGTTCCCGCGCAGATGCCTACGGCCGAGACGGCGCGTACGTGGGCTCGGTCGCTGATCTTCGCCGCAGTTGGCGGACTCACGATCGCGTTGGTCCCGCTGGCCTCTGGAAATGGAATGGATGCAATCAACAAAGGGGTCGCCGGCGCCACCGTTGGCCTCGGGTTGGCGCTGTGCTTCGGCAAGATTGTTGCCACCACCGCCTCGCTTGCCGCGGGCGCGCCCGGGGGCGCCTTCTCGCCGTCGATGGCTGTTGCTGCAGGCGCGGCACTGCTCGCCTTCGAGGCACTCGATAAGTTGGGCGCACCACTGTCGGGGTCGCATTGGGACGGCATGCTCGCTGCGATGTCGGTGGGTGTCGCCGTTGGTACGCAGGCCCCACTCGTGGGCATTGTGGTGATTGCTGAACTGGCTGGCGATGTGCGCTTGATTCCTGTGTGCGCGGTGTCGGTGTTGGGCGTTCGCATTATCGAGTCGGTGGTTCGTAAACTTCGGGCAACGCGTTCGGCCGGGCTGCCAATGTTTGCTGAGACCCTCGACGCTTAGCGGGCAACCACCATGCCGGTGCGAGACCAACGCGAGTTCATCGAGGCGCCGGCGGTGAGTCCGGCGTCGACCACGATGCATTGACCGCTGATGTAACTGCCAGCGTTACCCAACAAGAACAAGGCAGCCTCGGCGATGTCGTTCGGTGATCCTGCCCGACCCAGCGGCGAGGTTGCAGCAATTTGCGCGGTGGCTTTGTCGAGTGCGTCGGGGTCGCCAGACATCACGTGCGCAGTCATGCCGGTGGGGATGCTGCCGGGCGCGATCGCGTTGACTCGAATGCGGTGCTGGGCAAGCTCGGCTGCAGCCGAACGAGTGAGTCCGATCACGCCAGCCTTGGCCATTGCATACGTGTGTGGTCCGAGGCCGCCCTGCACGCCAGCCGTACTTGAGGTGGCGATAATCGCGCCGCCGTTGCCGCACGCAATCATCTGGCGCGCCGCGTGCTTCACCGTGGCGAAGACGCCGCGAACCAGCACGGCGATGGTGCGATCGAAATCGTCCATCGGGGTTTGCTCGATGGGACCGATCACGCCCACAATGCCAGCGTTCGCGAATGCGCCATCGAGGCGCCCCCAGGCGTTCACCGCTGCGTCCATCGCGGCGGCGACGTCGGCCTCGTTGGTCACGTCACACTGCACGAACCGAGCAGCATCGCCGAGAGAGGCAGCAACTGCATGTCCGCGTTCGGCGCCGTAGTCGGCGATGATCACATGTCCGCCCTCGGCCACGAGCAGTCGCGCCGTTGCTTCGCCAAGGCCGCTCGCGGCGCCGGTGATTACGGCAACTTTGCCGGCATAGCGTCCCGCTTGAATTGTGTCCATCGCGCACCCCTCATGTATCTGTAACCCGATTTGCCGATGCTACGCACTGAGCTTGAATCGTGATCCACCGGAACCCCGTAGGCAACAGTGGCGTTGCGCCGCCGAGCAGGCACGTTACGAGTCAGCGGTTGCGTGATTCTGTTATTAGGGTTGTCCTATGCGTAGCAACTTGCCCGTCGGTCGTGTGTATGAGTGATCGAGTGTTGGTCGCCAAGGTTGGCCTCGATGGGCACGACCGCGGCGTCAAGGTCGTGGCTCGAATCTTGCGCGACGGTGGTTTTGAAGTCATCTACACCGGTTTGTTTCAGACGCCCGACAAGGTTGCTGCTACAGCAATCGACGAAGACGTCGACGCCATCGGCTTGTCGATGCTCAGCGGAGCACACATGACCCTGGCTCCGTTGGTGGTCGCCAAGTTGCGTGAGCGCGGTGTCGACATTCCGGTCGTTGTCGGGGGCATCATCCCG
>JAPKZR010000216.1 GCA_026393695.1 Actinomycetota bacterium | reverse complement strand
GTGCTTGACGGCGAGAACACGCACACGCCACCAGTTGCATCAAGCGGTACGTTCGCTCCGTTGGGAACGGTCTGCATCGAATCGAAGTTCAGCGTTGACACTGTTGGCCGACTCGCCGAGCAGTTCCAGATACTCAAGTACGAAGCCACGTCGGGGCCGACAACCGTGAAGTTGGCGCTGATCGCTTGGGCATCTGCCGGAACACCGCCACGGCCTGCGATCTGAATGCGCTTCGTGGTGGACGCAGCAAGGCGGCTCGCGCCAAGGTTCAAACGTGTGTCCACAAGGCGCTCGGGCACGATGGGCTGCAGTCCGCCGCCGCTGCCGAGAGGGGCCGTCGTTGGCACAGGCTGTACGCCGGTGGCCGCCGTGGGATCCACCGTGAACGTCCATCCGACAACGCGAGCACGCGAGGTGACCGACACGGTGTAGCTATCGGCGGCCAAGCGGTTGCGAGGGATCACAACGACTGCGTTATTGCCAGCCAAAATCGCCTGGGCCGTACCCGTGGTGTTGTACTGCGACAACACACACACGTCGAGGTTGCCATTGCTGCTGCTGCGCATCGTCGCCGATGGCGCCGAGCCAAGCGCCTCTGGCATCAGCGCAATCACTGGCAAACCAGCCGTGCCGCTCCATCCGCAAAAGGCCAACGGATCTGGAGTCTCGACGACAAAGTGATCAAGGTTGGTGGTGGTGCCGTTGCCAGGGAAGGTGATCGGAACGATTTGTGGCACCTGCGGCCCAAGGCCACGGATGATGTCGAGCGTTGCGCCCGAATGCCACAGCGGCGTGGATGGATCATCGCACTTACCGAAACCAACTGTTTTCAGATTCGGACGAATCACTCCGATTGCGTGGAATGGCCCGGTCATCCACAGCTCAACATGCGAGCGGGCTGTGGCGTTGTAGGCGCTTGACACGGCGACGTTGCCGTTGTTGCCGGCGAGGTCGCCGCTGGCGGTATAGCCGGGCAAGCCTGGAATTTCGTCGTGGCTGATGCCGTTTTGAAGCATGTAGCACGAGTGGTTGTAGGCGCCCGCGGATAACACCGGGTCGGCTGCTACAGGTGGCAGGTTGGCCATCTCGCGGTAGTAGTTAACCGTCACCAACCAATCGGCGTCGGGGGGAATGAACGGCGGCGCTGCGTCGGCAAATGCATCGGTCGCGAAGGCGCCACCAGTCACTGCCATCGCTACAGCGAAGGTGACAACAATTCTCCAAATGCGGGCAAGTCGCCTCATAGCAAATCCTTCTCGAAAACCATCTGTGAGGTGTTTCGACACAAATGAGGCGCTGCTTGAGCGGCGAACACCAAATGTGTGGATCTTGAGAATTCCTTGAGAGTCGCTGACCACCAAGGGTGGGCGGCAAACGGCTGTGTTTAAACCGTCTCGCATAGCCATGACATCTCGCAAACCTTGGACGTACTTGCAGGCTATGAAGGCCGTTGGTTGCGCAGTAAGGGTCATTAGTCCCTACCCATGAGCCGATAGGCACTTCCCTGCTCAAGCGCAGATGGTTTCGCCAGGCAGTGGTTGCCGAAGCGTTAACGTCTTAGGCGAGTTCGGCAACCGTCTCGTTGTACGTAAACACCCGACCGGCCACGCGTGGCAACGGAAACGAACGCAGCCCCACCACGTTCAGGCCGAGCCGGCGAGCGAGGCCATGCACCGCAGCATGATCCACGAAGCGCACATGGGTGCTATCGCTCGCTTGACCCCGTTCTTGTGGGGTAATCAGAATCACTCGTCCGCCGGGTCGGAGGTAGGCAAGATACGTACTGATGAGGTCGTGCGCTTCGGCTTCGGTCATGTGCTCAATCACATGCGCCAAGAGCACGGTGTCAAACGTGTCGCTTGCCGCGTAGCGGCTCTGCTCGAAATCGTCGGGCGAGAAGGCGGTGAGGCCGGCACTAACGCACGCAGCAACGCTGGTGGGGTTGTGATCCACGCCTACGCCGTGGCCGTTGAGATGGCCCAAGTTGCGGCCGATGCCGCAACCGATGTCGAGCACAAAGCCCGGTCGCATGCGCCGCAGATTCCATCGATATGGGATCTGGGGATCGATGACCTTGCGCAGTCGGCCCCCACGCGCCGACAATCGCTGTAACCGTTGCGCGTACGCGGCATCACTGGTTGATGGCTGCGGCTCCGGGGTCACCGCCCCAGCCTAGGAGAACCGGTCGTAGCCCGACGCGCTCACGTCGGCGCATTAGCCTCGGCGCTCAGTGACTTCCCCAGCCGCGATCACATTTGCCATTCCGTACTACAGCAACCTCGGGTACCTCCGCGAGGCAATCGACAGCGTTCTCGCGCAGACCATCTCGAACTGGGAGATGATCGTCGTCGACGACGCTGGACCCGAGCCCGCCGCCGATCTGGTGGCTGCGCTGAATGACCCCCGTATCAACTACCTGCACAACGACGTGAACCTGGGACTTGCTGGCAACTGGAACGAATGCCTGCGCCATGTCACCACCCCGTACGTCACGTTGTTGCATTCTGACGACCGGTTGTTGCCCCGCTACGTCGAGGCGGTGCTCGCTGCTGCAGATAATCACCCCGATGCTGCCGCCGTGTTCACCGATGCCGTCATCATCGGACCCGATGGCTTGCCAGCGCGCTCGCTACCCGATCTCGCCAAACGACTCATCCGTCGCCCGGCAACCGATCACGACGTTGTGGGCGATCACGGCTTGGCCGGCATCGCTGCCGGCAACTACGTGTTCTGCCCAACGCTCTGTTATCGAGCGGCTTCGCTGGCCACCGACCCGTTCGATGGCGGCTGGAAGTTCATGCTCGACCTTGAGCACATGGCCACACTGCTACTTGCCGGTTCGCGTTTGCGGGCTGTCCGTCAACCGCTCTACGAATACCGTCGCCATGGGTCGAACCAAACTTCAACGCTCACGGCCGACTCACAGCGGTTCGTCGAAGAGATTCGATTCGCCAAGGCACTTGAAGCGCTGGCGCTGAACCAAGGTTGGACACGTACAGCGCGGGCATGCAGGCACCGCATTCTCGTTCGAGTGCACCTCGTGGTGCAGATGCTCAGCGACCTGGTTCGGGGTCGAATTGCAGCGTCGCGGCAGAAGGGATCGTTGCTGTTCAACGACCTACTCAATCGACGCGATGCTCAGCAAACGGTCTGAATCTCGGGCCCAAGCCCATCAGCGCGCCGATGCCGACGCGCACAATCTGCCAGATGGCTCTGAACGAACTCGTTGAGGCTTCGCCCGCGACTCGTTGACTGAAATCGGCGGGCACCTCACACACTCGATAGCCAGCGCGACCCGATGACACGAGCACTTCGAACGACTCCATGAACTGCGCCGGATACGAGCGAGCGAACTCGGTGAGCAAGGGCTCTGAGATCACCCGAAAGCCCGAGGTTGAGTCGTGCACGCGCACGCGGCCACGAGAGTAGGCAAGCCTCGACAGCATCTTCATCGCGAACCGACGCGCGCCGTGCAGTTCGTAATCGCCGGAGCCTTCAAGCCAGCGCGAGCCAATGAGCAAATGAGCGTTCAGCCGCACGGCTTCGTCGATGAGCCGGGGTATGTCTTCGGGCGGATGCTGACCATCGGCGTCGCACTGCACAACGCGTTCGTAGCCCTGCTCAACCGCGTACCGGAACCCGCACCGCAGCGCGCCACCGATACCAAGGTTCACCGGTAACTCGATGACGATTGCGCCGGCCTCGCGAGCGCGGCGAGCAGTGAGGTCTACCGACCCATCGACAACGACCGCGCAGTCAAGACCAGCAGCAAGAACTCGCTGAACGATTCCACCAACTGACGTCTCTTCGTTGTACGCGGGAATGAGTACGAGAGCAGGTTTCATCAGTGAGTTTCGGATGCTGGAGTGCGGCGATCGAGCTCGGCGCGAAGCATCGCATTGGCCTCGGCAAGGTCACGCGCACGCTCGTGCAACAACGAGACGCTGATCGACAACTGCAGACACATCGCCACAACGAAACCAACGGCCACCACAAGAAACACTGCTGTGCCACTCATTGAGAACAGCCGGGCAACAGGGCCAACCAACGGGGTGAGCAACGACGACGCTATGACCGCCAGCGACACCGCCACCCAGCCCGACGCGTAGTGAAATGATAAGCGGCGGCGACGCAACAACCTTATGGTGAACACCAGCAACGCAGCTCCACACACGAAGATGACAGCGCTCTGCTTCACAATGACGCTCATGGCCGCAATGCTAGACTTGGCGAGTTGATTCCTCCGGTATCACCCATCAGCGAAGGAAATCCTGTGCAACTCAGAGGCGCCCGAACCCGAGTGTCTCGATCATTGCTCGCCCCTCCCCTTGTTGTGCTGGCCCTCATCTTCGTGTTGGGCATGTTCAAGGTCAGCGGCAGTTCCATCGCTCTGCATTCTGAGACCGACCCATCGGCACAAACCGCGCTCACCCCTCGCCCCATCCGCACCGACGAATGGCTCACGCGAACCCCGTTAGTGATCCGCCAAGCAGCGCTCAATTTTCCCGCCACCACCCAACTCGGCGTCGGAGTTCACGACACCGGCGTGCTGTCAGATCTGCCCGTGAAGGCGCTGTCATCCATCGCTAAACCACACTCGTGGGCGTACTTCGTGCTCGATGTTGAGCGGGCATTCGCAATCGAATGGTGGCTCGTTGCACTTGGCCCGCTGCTCGGCATCTACGCAGTCGTTGCTGCACTCACTCGCTCGCGTTGGGTGTCGATTTTTTCGGGGCTGTTGGTCACGCTTGCCCCGGCCACCGTGTGGTGGGCAATCCCCACGACAGGCCTCACGGTTCTCTACGGCGGCTCCATGCTGGCGTTGTTCATCACGGCATGCCGAAACCGCGGTCGCCGGCGTTACGCGTTTGCCGCGGCTGCTGGATGGGTTGCCAGTTGCTTTGCCGTGCTGCTGTATCTGCCGTGGCTACTGCCGCTCAGTTTGATCTTCGGAGCCATTGCGCTCACGCAACTTCGTGGCACCTTCATTGGCTGGCGGCAGGTGGCGATGTTTGCCGCAGCGTTTGGCGGCGTGCTCGCAATCGTCATGGCCATCTACCTTCGCGACCACCACCTTGCCTTGAAGGCCATCTCAAACTCGGTGTACCCCGGTCATCGAATATCGCCAAGTGGTGCTGCGCAACCAACGCTGCTGTTCGGTGCCCCCTACGACGTGTACGCCGCCACCGCCCAGATGGTGAACCACAACGGCACCAATCAGTCAGAAGCCTCGTCAGGCCTCATGCTCTGGCTGCCCATCCTCATCGTGGGAGGCGGTTTCAGCGGGTTCAGATCTCGAGACCATGCCAGCCGAGCGCTCGCTGCAGTGCTCACCGTTTCAATGATCCTTGCCGCATGGGCGCTGCTGCCTGTGCCGTCATTCTTGGGATCACTGCTGGGCCTCACCAGCGTGCCTGGCGATCGTTTGATGCTGCCGCTCACGGTGGCCGGCGCTCTCGCCGCGGGGCTGTACGTGCACCGCATCGCCACCGACGCAAGCGCTCGACCATCTCGAGATCGCGTGCTTATCGCAACGCTCACATTTGCGTTTGTTACCGGTTGGGCTGGCGCGCAGACCACCATCAACGATGCGCCGGTGGGCAACTCTCGAATCCTGATTCTGCTTGTGCTGATCAGCGTGGTTGTCGCTGCCGTTTTGAACGGTCGAGTCGTGCTCGGACTTGGTGGCGCCTGTGCGTTGTTGCTTATCGGGTCAGTGCGAATCAACCCGATTCAAGTGGGTCTCGAGCCCATCACGCGCGACCCACTGATGCTGCAGATTCAACGCGAGCGTGTTGGCCACGAGTCGGCCGCATGGGCCGTACTCGGCGCCGAAGCCGGGCATGCCCGTTCGATCTTGGCTGCATCCGGAGCACCAACCGCCACACACGTGAGTTGGTACGCCGACCCGGCCGCATGGAGCAAGCTCGATCCGGCATCCGACAACCGAAACACATGGGACCGCTTCGCAATGGTGTCGATGGACATCAACGACGAACTCCCTGGCATCGACATTGCCCTACCCGTGGCCGATCAGATCGTGATCACCACACCAACGTGCGACGCGGCCCTGCAGAAACTCGACATCACGTATGTGATCACCGAACAGGCGGCCGAGGGTGTGTGCCTGCAACTCGTCGACGAACCGCGCACCGTTGGCGAGCGCTACATCTACCGAGTTCGTTAGAGCACGTATCCGAACACGTCGACGATGAGGTCTGTGTCGCCGGCGTTGTTGAAGGCCTGTAGCGATCCGTCTGGGCCGATCCGAAGGTACGCCTGGTTTGGCACAGGCCGACCGATCACTGGATTCAGCGTTGATGCCAACGGCATGACCGAACCTGTGGGCCACACCGTCACGAACGACGGTGACGAACTGTTGACCGACGTGACGTTGACGATGACTGCAGTAGCCCCGCTGGGCACCGGACTATTGGTGGTCATCGGCAAGCCCAGCGACTGGCCCTGGCCGATGCCACCTCGGCGCACACCGGTGCCATCGCGAGTATCGACGAGACGTTGTGGCGCAACAGGAACGAACGCTCCGCCGCTCGCCGAGAAGTAGCCAATGACATCGGCCACCACATGCGAAGAGCCAGCCGAATTGAAAATGCTGACCTGACCGTTTGCCCCAACCTTTGAGACCACCAAGTTGGCCACGGTGAGACCGGGCACATAGTTGTGTGTCGAAGCGTTCGGCCGGGCCTCACCAGCGGGCCACACCGTCAGGAATCCCGTGCCAGTGGGTTGATCAACCGTCACGTTCAGCGCCACGCCAGAAACGCCTGTAGACGGCACACCGCCAACGCCGGTGACCGAGAGGTTGATAGACGCGGCCTGCGCGATGGGGGCCGTGTTGCCACCGGTGCCGGTGCCATCGCGAGTGTCGAGCAAACGCGCCGGAGTCACTGCTGTAAATCGACCACCCGAAGGCGGAGGCGAAGCCGTGTAGTAACCGGCCACATCGGCGATGAGATGTGTGCTGCCAATGGAGTTGAACAGATTCACTTTGCCGTTGGCCCCGAGCTTGACCGTGACCAGATTCGGCACGGTTTGGCCGGGCACGAAGTTGAGGTTTGAGACCAACGGTTGGGGCTCGCCTGATGGCCACGCGGTGATGAAGCCAAACCAGGCCGGTTCTGTAACCGTCACGTTCATCACCACGGCGGTGACGCCCGTAGCAGGCACACCACCGCCGGTGTTCAACGGAACGATGTTGCCGCCCTCACCGGTGCGAGTGTCGAGCAAACGTGATGGCGTGAGCGGCACGAAGTAGCTGGGCGTTGGGGGCACCGGCTTCTCTTCGCGCAACGGACCCGATGCGTAGCCAACTCCTGAACCCGAGGTGTTGTGCATCACGATGTACACCCAATAGGTGCCGTTGGCCATTGCTGAACCAGCGACATCGGTGCCGTTCCAGTTGAACGTGTTGACCCCACCGACCACCGAGATGTTGCTGGCAATCTGCGTTCCGCTGTAGCTACCGCGGGTGGTGGTGACATAGATGTCGGCCTTGGCGTTGGCCGCGCCAGCGGCATCGGCAAACGTGATCGGGTAGCTCGAGCTGAAGGCTGCGTCGTCGGCCAAACGAATCTCACGCAAGGTGAACGCGCGTGCGCCTGGGTCTTCGTTGAGGTCGAACCGCAAACGCGTAGGGCGCTGGCCACGCCAACCCGACACGATGCCGCTGTTCTGGTCATGTATCGCCCCGGGAGGGGTGGTTGACATATCGATCGACATTCGGTGGCAGCCGGGGAACACAATGAAGTCCTGCGTCTCGGTCCATGTTCCAGCAGGCATCCACGCCATGCGACCAACCATGCCTTGACCCGCTCCTCCACCGAGGCTGAAGCCACCGTTGTAGCAAACGTCGACCGTGAGGCGGTGATAACGATCGGTGTTCAACGGCGGTCCGAGGGCCAGCCCAACAAACGGGTCGTTGGCCACGCTGGCGCCGGTGAGGTCGCCGCTCGCGGTCGAAAGAAACGCAACGTCGTTGGTGAGGTTCACGTCGTCCATGCCTGCAAAGTCCCACGGGTTACCGCGCTCGACGGTGGCGTAGTCGGCACCGCCTTCTTCGTTGGGCGTGATCACCACGGGCAGCGGCACGCCGGCAGGTGGGGTTTGCGATGCGTCGGCTCGATGCAAGCGCACCCAATCGAGCTGCACGTTGATTGCGGGGTCGCCACCCGCAAGGGCGATGCCGCGGAACAGTTCGAAGCGAACAATGTGCCCGCCCCAAACAGCGGCCGCCCCGGCCGCTTTGTAGTTACTGCGATTGGTGAGATCGAAATGCACGTTCTGAAAGCCCGGAGTAGCCAACAGGTCAAAGCCGATCAAACCCTCTTGGCCGGCTGCGTTCCACCATCGAATCGCAAAGCTCATATCAGCGTCGGCGCGAATGCGCATGGTCATCTGTGTGTAGCGGCCACCATCGATTGGGCGCTTCCATCCGTCGTGCCCCCACGGCAGCACCGGACTGGTCTGCGACCAGTTCATCAGCAACCGCAGCTCGGCATAGTTTCTGGTGGCGGCAGTGAGCACACCGCCAGAGAGGTCAACTGCATCGGCGTTTGCGACACCAGCGCCGACGATGGGGATGATGTCTTCGGCGTTCGAGAAGTCCCACGGATCGCTGAACGTGTCGGTGGCGAAGTCGCCCGATGTCGACAGGTTGGCAGGCGGCGAAAGCGCCCCGGTGAGATCTACTTGGGTACCAGGCGTAACGGCGTTTGCGGACTGCGTAGCGAACGGCAGCAGGCCAGCTGTGAGAACGAGTACGAGCACAAGTACAGACCGGCGAAGAAGCATCACCTGATCTATCGGCGCGTTACGAGGCCGAGTTGAGCCGTTCTGACATCGCGCCGATGCGATCGCCGAGATCGTCGACCGTTTCGCGCGTCTGTTTGCGAAGTTGGTGAAGCTCTTCATCAAGCCGCCCAACCTTTACGTGTAGCGCCCGCAACTCCTCACCGTAACCCGCGGTGGTTTGCGCGTTGGAGCGGCCACCGACGATTCTGCCCAGTCGTGACATGAGTCCCATCAGATGCTTCCCTTCGTGAAATGTCTGGTTGCTAGCTCGGCCATCATGTGGCCGGTCTCCGCTTGAGAAGTTTGCGCCCCCATCCGTGCGCGAGCACTAGCGCCTAGTTGGGCGCACAGCGCTGGGTCTGAAGCCAACGTGCGCATGTGTGCCGCAGCTTGTTCGACATCGGGTTCAGCCCACATCGCCTCGGGCGGATAGATGCCCTGACCGTGGCGTACTGGCACCAACGTGTAGTCGACCATCGCAGCGCACGAGTCGTCCATGAAATCGACATTGCCCGAATATCGCGTTGCGAGAACCGGCTTGCTCAGCCACATGGCCTCAGCGCAATGAAGGCCAAGGCCTTCGGATCGACGCTACGAGACGAGACAGTCGGCTGCCTGCAGCACCGCCATCTGATCGGGACGGCTGAGATGCTCGTCACGCACGATGATGTCGCTACGGCCCGATGCAGCGAGGAGCAATCGTTCGTGCTGCTGCCACCCCTTGTCGCCGTTGAGGGTCTTAATCCACAGCAATGGCCCTTCGCCATCGGCGAACGCACGGGTGAACGCCTCGATCACCCCAAACGGGTTCTTACGTTCGGGCACGCTGAACTGATCGAACGTTGCCAAGAACACAAAGCGGTCATCGGGCAATCCGAAGCTTGCACGCGTGCGCTGAGATGGTTGCGGCTGAGCCACCGGTAGCGGCACGCATCGAACTGGTTTGTCGGTGACCCGCGAGAACGCGTCGGCAACGAACTGCGAGCCGGTCCATACCTCGTGCACGTGATCGATCGCCGGCAGCATCGTTGCCGGGATGTGTTCGAGCTCCCAGAACCAGTAGCCGATTGTGTAGCGACCATCGAGCAAGGCGGGCCCGTGATCGGCCACAACGAACTCAAACTGATCAGCGTTGACGACAACGATGTTTGTTGCGAATCGCGCTTCACGCGGCACCGTAAGCACATCGCTGCGGCGAGCCCCAAGTGAACGGTTGTGGTTCAGCGGCGACACGCCCACACCTGCTGCCCCAAGGGCCGCCACCAACTCTCGAGCGATGTGGCCTTGGCTCTGATCGAAGTCGAGGTAGCCGAGCAGGTTGACGCCGGCCGGATCGAAGCCGATCGACTTGATCGCGTTGGAGCCGCTGACACCGGACGCAAGCAGTGCGGATCGACCCTCGAGCCGCCAACTCGCATCGGCCCATTCGGCAAGTCTCGCTGCGTCGATGCTGCGCGGCTGCGGGAACGCGGCCTGCAAATCGGGACGCTGGTCGCGTACAGCCAACCAGTAACGGCCGATGTCGGCGCCAGCAGGTTCAGGCGACTCGAGCCAGCGCATGAACGCAGCGTTGCGAGCTCCAAACGGCTCTGGCGGTAACTCTGCGACGCCCTGATGCCACGCCGCGATCGCTGTGCGCATCAGCGTGCGCATCGCGCTGTCTATCGCGATGCCTCCCGGCAATCTGATCGGAGCCTCGGCGCCCTCAATCTGTGGCGTCGCTGATTGCACCGCTGCCGCCAACACAGGGTCATCAGACAGGCGCGTCCGGGTCGGCGCGCCATCGAACGAGAAGAACCACGGCTGGTCGCGATCGATGAGATCAACATCAACGAGGGTCGGCGCGATTGCGCTAGGTGCCCGCCACGGGCCAGCCCCGATTCGTTCGTCGACACAATCGCTCGCACCAAACATCCGCCCCAGACGATCGAGCCACGGCCCGACCTCGCCATTGGCGCGCCCGAGTTGTTGGTACAACCACACCAGCGCGGCTTGCGCTTCTGGCCGAAACGCAGCTGCAACGGTGCAGTGCTCACCTCGCTCGATCAAGTCACCTTCGGTGGGCACGAACCCATCGCTCGGTAGCACGCCACAGGATCGAGAAATCAAGGTGACCGCAGCCGCACTCACCATTGGTGACAAATCGCCCAAGACGGCGACGGAACCGACGCGCAACACGACAACAGGGTCGTGGGCTCGGTCGAGCAGTTGCTCAACGGCCGCCGCAGCGCGGCACCATTCATAGACGCGGGCGGGCAGCGCCGCAATCAGCCGCCCCCAACCCGCACCAGTTGGCTCGGCAAGGTCGACATCACACCAATCAATCGCTAATGACGCGGGCAGCGTTGGGCGCAGGTGTGGGTCGCCGCACCACACTGCTGAGATCGACCACCGAGGTTGGTGCTGATGCAGCGCGCTTGCGATTGGCACGAGGTTCCATTGGCCGGCGGGCACGATGAGGCACACTCGACACGATTCACCCTCGAGTACTGCCACCTCAGCGCAACGCCTTGCTCACCCAGTCGTCGCGGCGAGGCGCGAGGTTGTGGTTGTAGTACGGATCGTTGACCAACTGCTCGCGCCAGCGGCTGCGTATGAACGCGTGCTCTTCGTCGCTGGGGTGAGGCTCGCGTGTCTGACTCTCGAAGTGATACAGCTCTACGTACGGTGTCCAAACGACCCGGTGGCCTTGCGAACGCACCTTCAAACTGAGGTCGACATCGTTGTAGCTCGAG
>JAPKZR010000342.1 GCA_026393695.1 Actinomycetota bacterium | reverse complement strand
TGCTGGGTGCCCGCTTGCCCGAGCGCGCCGTGCGTATCGGCGCTGCGATTTCGTTCTTCGTGTTCGCCGCGATCATGCTCATCGAAAACCTGTGAGCCACCCGAGCCTCAAGCTCACCTAGTCCTTGAGGCGCAGCGAGACGTCGTTGGCCATCAGCCGGCCTCGTTGGGTGAGCACCCATCGGTTGTCACGCAACTCGACCACGCCGGGCAACGCCTCGCCATCGAGCGCCTCGAACGGCACACCCTCGCGGAGACGCAACTGCAGCTGCAGCCCTTCGACCCGGCGAGCCGCCGCGTCGAGCTCTTCGCCGGCCGACTCGACCGACGCATCGGCATTCACGAGATCGATATACCGATCAGGCGTGCGCACGTTCCAGAAACGGCGCCCAGCAATGTGGGAGTGGGCTGCACAGCCGAAGCCCTGATAGTCGCTCTGGTGCCAATACAGCAGGTTGTGGCGGCACTCGTGACCTGGCCGCGCCCAGTTGCTGACCTCGTAGTTCAACAAGCCAGCGGCGGCCAACATGTCGTCGGCCATTTCATACTTGTCGGCGAGATCGTCGTCGTCGGGATGGCGCTCGGGCTGCGATGCCAATGGAGTGCCCGCCTCGATAGTGAGCGCGTAGGCCGACACATGCGGCGGATCGAGCGCCAGCGCGCCCGTGAGCGTGCGCTCCCAATCGACAAGCCGTTCGCCAGCGCCGCCGTAAATGAGATCGAGATTGAACGTGGTGATGCCACTTGAGCGCACCGCGTCGACGGCCCGAGTGACGTTGGCTGGCAGGTGCGTGCGACCCAGCGACACGAGCACTTCGGGCACCATCGACTGCACGCCGATGCTGATGCGGTTCACGCCCGCGTCGGCATAGATGCGCATCATCTCTGGCGTGACATCGTCGGGATTGCACTCAACTGTCACCTCGGCTGTTGCGCTGCGAGGAATGGCAGCGATCACACGAGCCAAGTCTGCAGGAGGCACCAACGTTGGCGTACCGCCTCCGATAAAGATGGTGTCGGACACGGGCATACCGGCGCGAATGTGGCGCTCTATATCGCTGAGCAGGGCCGCAAGGTACGCGTCGATGAGATGGTGACGGTCGGTGAAGGTAGCAAACGCGCAATAGTCGCAACGCTTGGAGCAAAACGGGATGTGCAGGTACGCGCCAAACACGTCAGACATGAGTGCGGGCAACTGTGAGCAGAACGGACTCAGCCGCCGCCGGGATGCACAAGCAGATCGAGCGCATCAAGACGCTGACCCACTTGGTCGACAGGCACATCGAGCATGGCCGCGATGGCGCGTGCGTCATCGCCACGAATGGTGAGCACCTTGCCGTTGAAGTCCTGACGCTGCACCTGGATCATGCGCATGAAGCGCGACAACATCTCGAAGGGCTGCCCAGAAAGCTGCGACAGTTTCACGAGGTCTACCGGAAGCTTACGCCCGGCAATGCCTTCGTCGACCTTTTCGTTGTCGACGCTTTGCTCGTCGCGAGGCAAGAGTTGCTCGACCGGCACGTTATAGAACGATGCCAAACGCTCGAGACGAGGCACCGAGATGGCCCGCTCGCCACGCTCGTACGCGCCAAGCACGCTGGCTTTGAACTCGTCTTTCGAGGTGGCCTCGACATCTTGCAGACTCAGCCGCTTCTGACGCCGAATGACGCGCAGTCGCTCACCGACTTTTCGACTGTATGGAGATGAAGAAATGTCATCATCATCAAACTCTCGCATCATCAACACCCTTCATCATCCTGTGACGTCCGCCGTGACGTTTTAACCGGAGTGTGATGATTCAACCACACTCCGAAGTAATTTGCAACAGTTTGTGGCCATAATCGACGTTCGTTGCCAAAATTCTCGCTGCTCGTGGCTCAACGATCACGCAGGGCGCTCAGGTTTGCGGCCGCTACCAGTGCCGCCGTCTCGACCCTCAGGATCGATTTGCCGAGGCTCACATGGCTGGCGGTGATGCCCAATTCATTGGCCGTCCATCCACCCTCGGGACCGATGAGCACCGTGGTCGCAGCCAATGAGAGGGCATCGCCGTCGGGTTCGGCCAGCGACACAGAGCTGCCAGCCACCTGGTCAGCACGCAGCGGACCAGACACCGTGGGCAGCCACACACGCCGACTCTGCATCGACGCCTCGCGCGCAACTTTGACCAGTTTGGCGAAGTTGCGCTCGGCCCGATCGGGCTCCCAGCGCACAACGCTGCGCTCGGCGTGCAGCACGACCACGTGATCAACGCCGATCTCGGTGAGCTTTTGCACAATCCACTCGGGCCGATCGCCTTTGGGAAGCGCAAACCCAATAGTGATCTCGGGGACGACACGCTCGACGGTTTCGATCTCGGTGTCGGGTTCGAGCACGTCGGCGCTCACGAAACGGCAGATCCGCCAGCGGCCTTGGCCATCGCTGGTCGAAACCGACTCGCCGGCCCGCAGCCGAAGCACGCGGGCGAGATGGTGTTGATCGTCGGGATTGAGCGTTGGCGTGTGCAGCGAATCGACAAACACGTGCGCCGCGGAACGGCGCAACAGGGGATTCACGAAAAGGCCGACTTGATGCGCGAGAAGATGCCCTTCTCGTGCGGTTCGACCATCTCGCCGCGACTCTCGGCGAACAGTCGCAGCAGTTCGGCTTCGTTGTCG
>JAPKZR010000027.1 GCA_026393695.1 Actinomycetota bacterium | reverse complement strand
CTCACGAAGCTCGAGCACGATTCAACGCATTCGGGCGATTGTCCAAAGTGACCTCTACGTGCGCACCGAACGAGCACGGGTGATGGCGGTGTGGTTCCCCTTTTGCACCAGGAACCGCAGCCAGTTTCACGACCCGTCGGGTCAGGGCTACGCCGCGTTTGTCGACGAGGCAGCCGAACTGTTTCAGGTAAACCCGGCTCTGGTGCTGCGCCTCGTGGGCGACCTCTTGCAATTTCAACGATTCGACGAGGCTCGTCAAACGCTGATGCGATCCGAACTCACTCGGATGCGGACGATGCCTGGCCTGCCCCAATTTGCGGCCGGCCGGCTGGATCAGTTGTTGGCCCCCTGATGAGCGCGCGCATCGGCGTGCTCGGGTACTCGCATGAAGCGAATGCCTTGGCGCCTCCGCTTCGGTTGGGGGATGGGCTCGACGTGCGATCTCGGCCGGGCGGCCTGGCCGCGAGCTGGGAAGCGGGACCCTTTATCGAAACGCTTGCGACGCTGATGCGGTTCGAACTTGTCGCTTTGCCCACGCTCGAGTTCAGAGCCGGCGGCCCGCTACTCGACTCCGATTTCAGAGAGTTCTTGGCGACCTTGTCGAGTGAGTTGAGAGCCGCTGGGCCACTTGATGGCATCGGTGTACTTGGCCACGGTGCCGGCACTACTACCTCGACCTCCGATCCCGATGGCGAGTACCTCTCCCTCGTACGCACCATCGTTGGTGAAGGCGTGCCGATCGTGGCGGTGCTCGATCTGCACGCCAATGTCTCTGCGGCAATGATCAGTGCATGCGACGGCATTGTTGGTTACCGCACGAATCCTCACGTCGATATCCATGACCGGTTACGTGAGGCTGCAGCACTGTTGCATCGCCTCGTCGGGGGTGCTCGGACGGTGCGGGCCTTCAGCAAGCTGCCGCTGGTGTTGCCACAAATCGCTCAGCTCACCACGGATGACGAACCACTTGGCGAGGTTGTCGAGCTGGGTCAACAGCACTGTGTCGAGCCGATTATGAATGTGTCCGTTTTTGGTGGCTTCGCTCTGGGTGACTCGCCCGACTGTGGTCTGTCGATTGTGGTCACTGCCGCCGAGAATGGTGGCCGCGAAGCGGCTGGGTTGGCGCAGTTGTTGGCTGACCGAGCGTGGTCGCTGCGCGATCGGTATCGGTTGCACGCCACAGGTCTGGCGGATGCAGTTGTAGCCGCAGCGCGTACATCGAACTCTTTGGAGCCCGCAGTGTTGTTGGCTGATGTGGCCGACAACCCCGGTGGCGGCGCGCCGGGCAACACCACGTTTGTGCTTCGCGCGCTCTACGAAGCGGGCGTTGGTGATGTGTGTATGGCTCTGCACTGCGACGCTGCGCTCGTCGACGAAGCCTGGCAGGTTGGCGTTGGCGGCGAATTCGAGGCCACCTTCAATCGTGGCTCGGCCGATGTGCTCGCGTTGCTGTTCGCTGCCCCTGCGATCGTGCTGGCATTGGTCGATAACGATTTCGTTCCGACGCACGGGGTGTACGAAGGCGCCGTTCGGTCACCGGGCCGGTCCTGCTCGCTGCGGCTTGGTGGCATCACGGTGGCGGTAGCGAGCAATGCGCTGCAATGCGCCGACCCAGACACGATGCGCCATGTGGGCATCGCCCCAGAGTTGGCGCGGGTGCTGGTCGTGAAATCGCGTGGCCACTTTCGCGCTGGCTTCGACACGATGTTTCGCCCACAACAGATCATTGAGGTTGAGGCGCCCGGCGTCGCCACCCCCGATCTTGCGTCGGTACGGTGGCAGCATCTACCCCGGCCGGTATTTCCGCTCGACGATGTCTCAGACCGGGCGATGATGAGCCGAAGCGAGGTCGTGCTGATGCCTGAGCCGACCTCAACACCGAATGGAGCACCCCAATGATCGAAGGCACTGTGCATGTTGTTGCCACTGGCGGCACCATTTCGTCGCACTTCGACGGCGCTGAATGGACCGGTCTCACGGGCGCCGAACTTGTTGGCGAACTCGCGGAGCTCCCGGTTGCGGTGCGAGTCACCGATGTTGCTTCGGGCCCAAGTTCGAACCTTTCGGTCGACGACATGGTGATGATCGTCGCCCAGGTGCAAGCAGCTATCGATCAAGGCGCACTGGGTGTTGTGGTGCTGCACGGAACAGACACGTTGGAACTCACCGCATTTGTCGCAGACCTGCTGTTCGGATCGCGCACCTCGGTTCCTGTGGTGTTCACCGGCTCGATGCGCGTTCATTCGCACAACGAGCCAGACGGTCCACTCAACATCGTGCAGTCCATTGCACTCGCCGCATCGCCTGATGCTCGTGATCGCGGTGTGTTGGTGTGCCTCAATGGCGAGATTCATTCAGCGCGTCGCATCACCAAGATCGATGCGACAACCGTGAATGCGTTTACGTCGGCACCGTTCTCAGCGGTAGGCAAGTTCGTCGAAGGGTTACCGCGGTTCGTGTCGCCGTCCCAGCGAAGCGCTGTTCACACCACGGCGCTCGAACCCGCAGTCGTGCTTCTCACGGCGTACCCCGGCATGGCTCCAGAGTTATTCGATCTGGCGGTCGCCGGCGCACGCGGAATTGTGCTCGAAGTCTTCGGCGATCTCAATGTGCCGGTGGCGTTGTGGGGTCCGATCCATCGCGCATCACAAGCGGGTGTACTCGTGGTGTTGGCATCTCGGCCGTACACCGCCACGTTCGATGACGATGGGCTTGCGCTCATGGGCGCCATCGGAGCCGGGGGCCTGAGTCCCCAGAAGGCGCGCCTCGCCACCATGGCTGCTTTGGGTTCTACCTCTGATCGCGAATCAGCTGTTTCGTTTCTGCGGTTGCTGCGCGATGTCCCGTCATCGGACAGCAGATGAACGAGCAACGGTTACAAGAACTCGTCGATGCCGAGGTGGCCGGTTCCTCGCCAAGCTGCATCCTGCGCGTCGAGTACCCGGGCGAACACTTCGTCTGGAAAGGCTCGGCGGGCACGATCAGCCGCGACGACGCGAGCCCGGTTTTGCCAACCGACTCGTTTCGCATCGCCAGCATCACGAAGACATTCACGGCAGCGGTGCTGATGCAGCTGGCCGATGAGCACCGGTTGCAATTGGACGACCAGATGGTGTCGCTTCTCGATCCATCAATGGGCGACCTCGTCGATCGGGTGCATGTGTTCGAGGGTCGCTCGTACGGCCGAGAGATCACCGTGCGTCAGTTGCTCTGCCATTCGAGTGGCTTGTTCGACTACGCGAGCGCTCCCGAGTTCTTCAGCGTGCTCGGCGCCAACCCAAGCAAAGTATGGACTCCGCGAGAGCTTGTCGAGCTCGCGGTTACTGCTGGTTCGCCGTTGTTCGCACCAGACCAGGGTTATGGCTATGCCTATTCGGACACGGGCTATGTGCTGCTCGGTTTGATCATCGAGCGACTCGACCAATGTGCGTTGCATGAGTCATACCGGCGCCGAATTTTGGCACCTCTCGGCCTCAGCGAGACCTATCTCGAGGGATACGAAGCGCACCGAGGACCACAGCTCACCCATGCATACGAAGGCGACCTCGATGTCATGGCCATTCACGGTTCTGCCGACTGGGCTGGCGGGGGGTTGGTGTCTACGGCCGCCGATCTCGCCACCTTTGTGGCGGCGTTAGTGCGTGGTGATGTGGTGAATCGCATCGCGCTGGCTGAGATGTTTTCATACGACTTTCGGGCGCTCGATCCGGCACGTCACACCGTGGGTTATGTGGGCTATGGCCTCGGAGTCGACGCGCGGCAGAGCAATGGTCTCGAGTTGCGCGGCCATCGCGGGCACTGGGGCGTTCTGATGCACATTGAGCCCACGAGCGGTCTGGTGATCACTGGCACCATCAATCAGGCGAGTTATCGCCCCGATGTGTTGATGCATGCCGTGACCGAACTGATTGTCGGTCAGCCTTCTCGCTGATGTTCAGATTCCTCTTGTACGGTGTGCAAGAATACGTGAGTATTTGACCGCCTTGTTGTCCACGTTTTTCGAGGGCTGCAGGAAACCTTTTGGGAGGGCTTCGTGAACGCACGCATTTCGAAATCAAGGGTTCGCTTCTTCGCAGTTGCGGCTGTCGTGGGCGCGCTTGCGCCAGCGTGCAGCAGCAGTTCGCCAGCACCGAGCGATGTCACTTCCGCTGTCGCCGACACCACAGCGTCGTCAGAGGCGGTAATCACCACCGAGGTGGCCGCTCCCAAGTCGGGTGGCAATCTCGTGGTTGGAGTCGACGCCGAAGCGACAGGTTGGAGCCCACAGAACGACGCTTGGGGTCATGGTGGACACGACGTCGCTCGTGCCGTCTTCGACACCCTCGCCGTGTATGACCCAGCAGGTGTGGCCCAGCCGTATCTCGCTGAGTCGATTACCGCCAACGCCGATTCGACGGTATGGACCATCAAGGTGCGTCCCAACGTCACCTTTCACGACGGTGATCCGCTCACGGCCGACGCTGTGAAGCAGAACTTCGATGCCGCCCTAGCGAGCCCCATCGAAAAGGGCGCCCTTGCGCTGCTGTCGTCAATGAAGGTCGTCGACGATCTCACCCTTGAGATGACGATGTCGAAGCCATGGGGCGCATTCCCTAATGCACTCACTGGCGGGTTTGCCGGTCAGCTTGGTTACATCGCTGCCCCGAAGATGTTGGCGAGTCCCGATGGCAGCCGCAATCCTGTTGGCACGGGTCCATTCGTGTTCAAAGAGTGGAGCCCCGACGACCATCTCACGGTGGTTCGCAACGACAAGTATTGGCAGAAGCCAGCGTTACTCGACTCGGTTGAGTTTCGCCCCATCACCAACTCAGACAGCCGCAAGGCTGCGTTCGCCAGCGGTGACATCGATGTGATCGCCACTGCGAATGCTCCTGAAGTAAAGGCCTACCTCGACCTTGAGTCGCAGGGCAAGGCTCACGTCGTGAAGGCGCCGCCGAGCGACCCCGATGTGATCCTGTTGAACACCTCGAAGCCGCCACTGGACGACCTTCGGGTGCGCAAGGCAATGGCCATGGCGCTTGACCTCAACCGCATTGTTGACTTCCTCGAAGGCACTGGCGTGAAGGAAGTGGCTACTGGTCCGTACCCCAAGGATTCGTTCTGGTACTACAAGACCGACTACCCACAATTCGATGCTGCTGCCGCAAAGAAGCTGATCGACGAGTACACGGCCGAGAAGGGCCCGATCAAGCTTGAGTACGCAGGCAATCAGGATCCATTCATCGTGTCGTTCCAAGAACTGATTCAGTCGATGTGGGCCGATGCCGGCATCACCGCCGACATCGTGTCGCGGGCACAAGGCGAGAACGTAGGCGCAGTATTGGGCGGCAAGTACGACGTAACGGGTTGGGGCGGTATCGGCGGCGATGATCCCGACAACGACTACAACTACTTCCACTCGGGTACGGGCCTTGACCTCACCAAGTTCTCAAGCCCAGCACTCGATGCAGCGCTCGATAAGGGTCGTGCCCTCAGCGACCCGGCTGCCCGCAAGGAGCAGTACGACATCGTGCAGAAAGAACTTGCGGCCAACGTGCCATTCCTGTGGCTTGAGTTCACCGGTTGGACCGTCGTGGGTCAGGGCAAAGTGATGGGTCTCGACGCATTCACATTGCCAGATGGGTCTCCCGGTCGGCCGCTCACGGCTGCGCGCTTCTATCTCAAAGATGTGTGGCTCGATCAATAGTCGCCGCAACTACGCTCGACGTTTATGAGGCTGGTTGTTGCCCGACTGGTGCGCCTAGCGCTGGTGTTGCTCGCAGTCACTGCCGCGTCATTTTCGATGATCAGTCTGTTGCCTGGCGACACTGTCGATTCAGTCCTTGGGGCCAAAGCAAGTGCTCAAGATCGTGAGAAGGCACGCGAAGAGTTGCATCTCAACGACCCGTTGCCGGTTCGTTACGTTTCGTGGCTGAGCCACGCAACGAATGGCGATCTTGGTAAGTCGTATCGAACAAAGCAGCCGGTTGCTGAAGCCATTCAGCAGCGCATTGGGCTCACGCTCGAACTCGTAGTGCTCTCGCAGTTGATTGCGTTGTTGATTGCGACACCGATGGCGATTGCATCGGCCCTTCGTCCAGGTAAGTGGCTCGACCAGACGTCATCGGCGCTGTCGCTTGGCATGCTCGCCGCCCCGGCGTACATGCTGGCCGTCGGAATGCTGGCGGTGTTTTCAGCCAAGCTGCATTGGTTTTCGCCGACCGGATTCACGCGCATCAGCGTGAACGTCTTTGACCACTTTCGTTCCTTGACGCTGCCGTCGTTGGCGCTTGCATTGCCCGAGGTAGCCATCTACATGAGGCTGCTGCGCAGCGAACTCATCAATACATTTCAGCAGGACTACATCTGGTTCGCTCGGGCAAAAGGCTTGGGCACGAGCGCCATCGTCCGCCGACATGCGCTGCGACCATCTTCGGTCGGCGTGATCACGGTTGCAGGCGTCACGATGGGTCGCATGATCGGTGGCACGGTGATGGTCGAGAGCATCTTCGCTTTGCCGGGGCTTGGCGGGTACACAATCGACGCAATCACACACCGCGATTTTCTAGCCTTGCAGGGCGCCATCGTGGTGTTCACCGTCGGGTTCGTGATCATCAACTTCGTGGTCGACATGTTGTACGGCGTTCTCGATCCGAGGACGCGGATATGAGCCTGGTTACGAACAGCGAAGGGGCGGCTCATCTCGATGCTCCACACGAGGACGATGAGGGTCTGGCCAAGGCCCGGTTGCCTGTCTCGAATCTCATCGCAATTGGTTGGCTGATAGCGCTGTCGCTTGTGGCTCTGTTCGCAGATGTGCTTCCGTTTGCCGACCCGAAGGACACCCGCGCCGGCAAGCCGCTCAGTGGGCCCTCATGGCACAACTGGTTGGGCACTGATCAGCTTGGTCGTGATCTGTTTTCGCGCAGTGTGTATGGCGCGCGGGTCTCGATTGTTGTGGGCATTGCCGCAGTGCTGCTGTCGTGTGTTGTGGGCGGCTGCATCGGTTTGTTTGCTGGGTACTCGCGTCGCCGCGCCGACACAGTCATCATGTTCCTCGTCGATGTGTTGCTGGCGTTCCCGGCGTTGCTGCTTGCCGTGTCGATAGTTGCATTTACAAATAGTCGCGGGCCGGTCACCGTGGTGTTTGCAATCGCGTTGATCTACTTGGGGCCCACCGTGAGAATCGTTCGCGGACTCACGCTCAACGTGGGCAAGAACGACTTTGTCCTCGCCGCACGAGCGATCGGCTCGAAGAACTCGCGGGTGATCAGGCGCGAGATCCTTCCCAACGTGTTGCCGTCGATTCTGTCGTTAGCGATTGTGGCGATTGCTGGCGCGATGGTTGCCGAGGGCGGCCTCGCCTACCTCAACCTGTCTGTGGCCCCACCCACACCAACGTGGGGAGCGATGATGGCCTCGGGTGTCAGCAAACTGGACCGCAGCGTGTATCCGGCTGTGGTCCCGGCAGGTGCGATGTTCTTGACGGTGCTCGCGCTTACCGTCATCGGCGATCACTTGCAGCAGCGCGGCAATCGAGAAGGAGGCGCGATATGACATCGGCCAACGAATATCAGGCAGCGATAGAGAACTCACTTGTTGGTGCTGTCTGCGTCGCCGGCCGGGTACCCGAAAGCTTCTCAATGGTCGACCGCATGCAGCGATATGGGGTTCCAGGCGTCGCCGTGGCGGTTGTCGAAGACGGCGAACTGCATTGGGCGAGCGGATATGGCGTTCGTGCTCAGGGCCGTTCGCCGGTTGTTCCCGGCACGCTGTTTCAGGCGGCGTCTATCAGCAAGGTCGTGAATGCTGTGGGCGTGCTCGCACTGGTCGAGAGCGGAGCGCTCGATCTCGACGTCGATGTGAACACCTATCTCAAGCGTTGGCGCGTTCCCGACAATGAGTTCAGTGCAGAGACTCCTGTGACCTTGCGCAGGTTGCTGAGCCACACGGCTGGCACCACGACGCCCGGGTTCCCCGGCTATGCACCGGGAGCCACGCTGCCTACGTTGGCCGAGGTGCTTGGTGGCCGAGCACCGTGTAACACCACGGCTGTGTTGATCGACACAAAACCCGGTACCAACTTTCGTTATTCAGGTGGCGGCACCACCATCGTGCAGATGCTCGTCGAAGATGTCACCGGACGCGCGTATGCCGATGTGATGCGCGACATCGTGCTTGCGCCGCTGGGTATGTCGGCGAGCAGTTTCCAGCAACCACTTGGCGATCTCGATGCTGCCGGAGCAGCGTGTGGTCACGATATTTCTGGGCAGATGCTTGCCGACGGAGTGAACGTGTATCCCGAGTTGGCGGCCGCTGGCCTCTGGACCACCGTGCTCGATCTCGTTCGCTTTGTGACGGCGATGCAGCGCACGCTCGGCGGGCTTGAGACACCGATCATCTCGCGCGAGATGGCCGAGCTGATGACCACCGCCATCACACCCGGACCTCATGGTTTGGGGCCTGAGATTGCCTCCGATGGAGCCACGAAACGCTTCCGGCACAACGGAACAAACGTGGGCTTCTGTAGCCAGTTCGAAGCGTTTGTTACGGGTGGCAGAGCCGCCGTAGTGATGACAAACGGTGATGGCGGCAACACATTGCTCGGTGAGATTCTGAACAGTGTTGCCACGGCGTATGAGTGGCCAGACTTCGTGCCACCCGCGATTGTCGCGGCTGAGGTGCCGGCCTCGGTTTTGGAGCAGTACGCAGGGCGCTACTCCGGCCCGTTCGATCGCCCGCTGCGTTTAGTGAACGAAGGTGTCGAGCTGTTCTCGCCATCTCCGTATGGTCGCCGTCAGTTGATCCCGTTGACGACAACGAGATTCCTCGACGCTGAAACCGGAGCCGAGATTGCTTTCGAGACCGAAGCCGGTCAGGTCACGCGTGCCGTGGTCTACGTTGGCGGAATCGAACTGATGACCTACGAGCGACTGCCATGAACAACATCGACATCACAGAAATCAATCGTGTTTGGGACGACGACGCTGTTCCGGTGCTCATGAAGTACATCGAGATTCCGGCACGCTCACCGATGTTCGATCCCGACTGGGAAGCAGCCGGACATCTTGATGCTGTGGCCGAATTGTTCTTGGCGTGGGCACAGCAACGTGACCTACCGGGGCTTGCAGTAGAGCTCGTTCGGTTGCCTGGCTTGACCCCTGTGCTTGTGGCTGAGTTGCCGGAAACGCGAAGCGAGCTTGCCGACTCCACAGTGGTTCTGTATGGCCACATGGATAAGCAGCCAGAGATGTTGCCGTGGTCCGATGGGTTGGGTCCGTGGACTCCGGTGTTGCGCGGCGAGCGGCTGTATGGCCGCGGTGGTGGCGACGATGGCTACGCCCTCTTTGCAGCGTTCTTAGCGCTCGAGGCGCTGCACCGTGCGGGTGGCGATCACGCTCGTGTTGTGGTGCTGATCGAAGCCAGCGAAGAGAGTTCGAGCGTTCATCTCGGTGCGTATCTCGACCATCTTGAGTCGCGCATCGGGCGTCCTGATTTGGTTGCTTGCCTCGACTCATTCTGCGAAACCTACGATCGGGTGTGGCTCACCACCGGCCTGCGCGGAGTCGCGGGCGGCGTACTCGAGATCGTTGTTGCCGAAGATTCTCCGCACAGTGGCCGTGCCAGTGGTGTGCTGCCGTCGGCGGTGCGCATCCTTCGGCAACTACTTGATCGCATCGAAGACTCCACCAGCGGCGAAATTCTGATTGAGTCTGCCAACGTGCAAATCCCCGACGAGCGTGTGCGCGAGGCAGTGATTGCCGCTGGACTGTTTCCGTCGCTGGCCTCGTCGTTTCATCCGGTGCCAGGTTTGCAGCCCATGTCGCACGATCCCGCCGAGCAATTGCTGCGGGGCACGTGGCGTCCTGCGCTCGAAGTCATCGGCATCGATCACATTCCGTCGGTAGACGATGGTGGCAACGTCTTTCGCTCTCGCCTTCGCGTGAAGCTGTCGTTGCGGGTTCCGCCCACCAGCGACGTCCACGCAGTTGTTACCGAGATGCTTGATCGCCTCACCACCGATCCGCCATATGCGGCGCACGTTCACTTCGAACCTGGCGCTCGCGGCCCTGGCTGGAACGCTCCGCCCTTCGCTACATGGCTCACAGACGCTGTGTCCCATGCGAGCGCTACGTACTTCGGTCACCCATCGGCTTCGTGCGGCGTGGGCGGCACGATTCCGTTTATGGGCATGCTCGTGCAGCGGTTTCCAGATGCACAGTTTCTGGTCGTTGGCGTGTTGGGCCCCGAGTCCAACGCGCATGGGCCCGACGAATTTCTGCACGTTCCCACCGCGAAGAAGCTCACGGCTTGCGTGGCCGAGGTGCTCAATGCCCACGCTCGGTCGCTGCTGTAGTGGTTGAGATGAGCCCTGCACTCGTGCACGACGCTGAGATCAGCGCGGCATTGGCTGCTGCGGCCGCTGATGTAGTGATCGACACCATCGATGCCATTGCCGAACTTCAACTTCTTCGCGAAGTCATGAATCAGATCTGGGGCCCCGAGATAGTGCCGCCGCGTAACTTGTTGCGCGGCATGGCAATGGCCGGGTCGGGCATTGCGCTGGCACGACGACGCGGTGAAGCAGTTGGGTTTTCGATCGGGCTGCTCGGCTGGAGCGATGGGGTTCACTTTCATTCGCATCAGGTGGGCGTTGTGGAGGCCGAGCGCGGCAGTGGTGTTGGCTACGCGTTGAAGCTTGCTCAGCGGGCCCAGTGCCTAGCGCGTGGCATCACCGAAATGCGTTGGACATTCGATCCGATGCTGGCCTCGAACGCAGCGTTCAACCTCGTGCGTCTCGGTGCCACCATCACGTCGTTCATCCCCGACTGTTACGGAGCTCGCACCGACGCCTTCAACACCGGCGATGTCACCGATCGCGTCAAGGTGTTGTGGCGGCTTGATCGGCCAGTGGGTGCGCCACCTTTGGCGCCGGACGCGGCAGGCCAACCCTTGATTGCTCTGGCCGATGATGGTCCGCAGGTTGCTCGATCGCTTTCGTCGGCGCAACCCGGTGCGTTCATACCCCTGCCCGATGGTTATCACTCGTTGCGCAGCGAGCATCCAGCCGCGGCGGCTTCATGGCGTACAGCCACCGGAGCGGCTTTCGCCGATTGCTTCGAGAGCAAGCTCTCCATCATCGGATACGGTCCACTGGGTTACGTAGTCGGTGAAGCATTGTGAAGCTCGAATCGGTAGAACTCGTCAGAGTGAAGATGCCGTTGGTGCGGCCGTTCCGAACGTCGTTCGGAAGTCAACACGTGCGCGATGTGTTGTTGGTGCATGTCATCACCGACGTGAGCGATGGGTGGGGCGAGTGCGCGGCACACGCTGAGCCGTTCTACAACGAAGAGTTCGTCGACGCCGCCGAGATGGTGTTGCAGCGATGGTTGATACCGCCATTGTTTGATCAACCACATCTCACGGGCGACCGAGTTCTCGACGCGAGCAGAGTTGTGAAGGGCTACAACGCGGCGCGGGCATCGATCGAAATGGCCGTCCTCGATGCCGAGCTGCGTGCGCGCGGAGTTCGCCTTACGAGCTACCTCGGGGGAGTCCGCGAGCAGGTGAAGGTTGGCGTGTCCATCGGCATCACCGACTCGATTGCGCAATTAGTCGACGTGGTTCGAGGCTATGTAGCCGACGGCTACTGTCGGGCGAAGCTCAAGATCGAGCCCGGCTGGGACATTGCCGCCGTGCGCGCCGTGCGCGAGGCCTTTCCTGATCTGGCGTTGCAGGTTGATGCCAACGCGTCGTACGGGCCCAACGACGTCGCCCATCTTGCTCAGCTTGATTCGTTTGCGATGCTCTTGATTGAGCAACCGTTTGCCGTCGATGATCTGGCTTCGCACGCGGCGCTGGCAAGCGCCGTCAACACGCCGGTCTGTCTTGACGAATCGATCCTGTCGGTTCGTAGTGCGCAACTCGCGCTTGATGCTCAGGCGTGCTCGGTGATCAACATCAAGGTTGGACGCGTTGGTGGACTGCTCGAGGCCAAACGGATACACGACTATTGCTCGGAACGAAATGTTCAGGTTTGGTGCGGCGGCATGCTCGAATCGGGTGTCGGCCGCGCTGCAAACGTGGCGCTTGCAACGCTCAGCGGGTTCACACTTCCCGGCGACATCTCTGCGAGCGATCGATACTTCGCGCGAGACGTCGTTGAGCCATTCGTGTTAGTCGACTCGTCGTTGGCTGTTCCCCAAGGCGCGGGGCTTGGAGTCACCGTAGACGAGGGTGTACTTCACGAACTCGGCGCTACGCGCGTGAGCCTGCGCTCAAGCTGAATCAACTCATCAAACGCGGCGCGCCGCTCGGCACTAATGGCACTGAGGTTGGGGGCCACGGCAACGCTCATGTGGGTGGTCGAATAGTCGCGGGTTGGGTGCGAACTCAGTGAGCCGTAGTGATGCAGCAGGGCGCTCATTGCGCCGTTCTCGGTGAGCACGTCGGCCTCGATGGTGTGAATGCCAACGTGGTCTGCGGCCACGAGAAGTAGCTCGAACAGCAGGTGGCCGAGGCCGTGATGTTGAAACTCGTCGACCACTGTCATCGCAAACTCCGACGTGCCTGCACGTTGGGGAATAGCGATGAGCCGAGCGACGCCGATGGCAGCCTCGAACGGTGAGTGCGAGGTGTCGTCGAGCGTGTCCATATCGAATGCCACCACAGCGAAGTGTCGAGGCGGCTCGATAGAGAGCAACGACCGCTTCACTGAGTCGGGCATGCGCGGCATAGCGCTGAAGAACCTCATTCGCCGCGACTCGGCGCTCAGGCGTTGAAAGCCGGCAGCGAGTAGGTCGCCGTCGCGTGGCGTTGCCCAACGCAATGCGACTCGGCGGTTATCGAGCGGGATAACAATCATTGGTGCTTCGCCGCCGCACTGAGCGACCACACTTCGATTGGTTCTGCAAACCCCTTGAGTAGTCGCCGCCCGGCTTGTGACGCGCTGAAACTGCCGGCTCTGGACTTGATGCCGGCATCGATGAGCACCTCACCTGGAATGGCGATGTCGGCCATGCGCGAGGCGCGGTTGACCGTGTCTCCATAGAGGTCGCCACCGTGGGCGATCACGGGTCCAAACGCCAGACCGCCCCGCGGCAGCGGCGTGTCTCGCGGTCCCACTTTCTCGAGCAGTCCGAGGGTGATTGCGCATGCGCTTTGGGCGTCGACCGCCGTGAACATCACTTCGTCGCCGATCAGTTTGATGACGCGGCCGCCGTGGTCGGCTACGAGATCGCAGGCGTCGGCTTCGAACGTGAGCACAAGAGCCAGCAGTTGCTCTGATGACAGATGTTGCGACTGGGACGTGAAACCGGTGAGGTCCACAAAGCCCACCGCAACCGACACCATTGGGTCACGGGGGGCATCAGCACGGGTGAGCCGTGAGGTGTGAAACGACTGTTCAAGTTGAGCCCGGAAGAGGGGCTCAAACACAGCGGTGGCCGCGTCGGTCATCAAGATTGCTTCGTAGCCCTGACGCGCCAGCATGAGCAGGCTCACCTCGGAGTCGGCCGCCAGGGGCGCCTCGACATCGAGGATGAACATCTCGCCAGCGGCTTCAGCGATGCGACGAAGTGACGTGCCCAGCACACGCGAAAAGTGCAGCAGTTCATCGCGGCTAAAGAGGGCGGCGGCATCGTTGAACGCACGAAACATCGTGATGTCGCTCGCAGTAAACGCCGCCTCGTCGGGGTCCACCGGAGGCAGCCCCGTTGCGCGACGAATGTCGATCAGCGACTCAAGCGGTGACCCCAGCAGCGAGGCGATGTCGCGGAGGCTTGAGTACGGGCCGGGTCGCAGAGCCATGGCACCCGGTAAGGCGTCGAGATGCCCCGAGCTCTTTGCTTTCACCATTTGTTCGATGGTGATTCCAAACGACGCGATCCAGTTCAGGAGATCGCTTTGCGAATCGGCGTCAGGCGATGTGGGGTCGAGGAGTCCAGCAGCGACCCATGCGTCGGTGGGGTCATCGCTCGGTGCCATCACGCGCAGCCTAGTTCTGTACAACGAGACGAAAGTCCGGCCCGATTGGACCGGACTTTCGTTGGTAGCGGGCGTGCGGCCGGGAACACGGTCAGGCGTTGGCGGCACTTTTGGCGTTTGCGGCGTCAGCGCAGGCGTTTGGGTTGCTTGCCAAGGTGGCCGCGACTTCGTCGGTGGGCGACAATTGTTGGCCGAGTCGCCATGCATCGAGATACTTCGGCGGCAAGATTTCGCCGCGCCGAACTTGCCATTCAACGGTGGGGCATGGCCACGAGATGCCGAAGTGCGTGTGGCATTCGGTAGCGCGGGCATCGCCGGTTTGGCCCATGATTCCGAGCGCGTCGCCGGGAGCAACGATGGTTCCCACCGCGGTGCTGATGGTCCCGAGATGCGCGAAGTAGTAACGCACGCCGTCGTCGCCAACCATCGATACGTAATGACCGCCGCGAGTTGCCGGGTCGTTGACTGCTGGCTGCCACGGGTCGGTGGTGCGCACCTGGGTGACGGTGCCCGATGTGGGCGCAACCACGTTGGCTCCGCACCCGAATACATCGATGGCCTGATATCCGGCGTGCCTCGTGCCGTAGCTCACGTTGCGACCGGTGAATGGGAAGACGTAGGTCGGCGTCGGCACGAAAGCAGCGGTTGTGGTGGGTGCCAGCGAGGTGGTTGTTGCAGCGGCTGTCGTTGACGTTCTGGTTGTAGGGGCCGTGGTCGGCGTCGTGAGGGCTGCAGTGGCCACGGGGGCACTGGTGGGCGATGGGCTGGTGCAGCCGACGCCTGCAACGGCACAGACCAGCAGCAAGCCGATGCGGCTCACAGAGCGAGTTCGGTACGAAGCACTTCGAGTTCGGCAGCGATGGCGTCGCGAGCGAGGTCACGAAGCGTGTAGATATCGGCAACAGTCATGCCGGTGACCTCGATGGGTTCGAGCACCCGAACTTCGGCCACGCTGACACCAAGGCGCCAATCGTTTGGACGCAGCGCTGAGTGACATCCGCTGACTGCTACGGGCAAGATGGGCGTGCCGGTTTCGATCGCCAATCGGAACGCACCGTTCTTGAACTTTCCAAGCTCGCCGGTCTTGCTGCGAGTGCCCTCGGGGAAGAACATCACGCTGACCTTCTTGCTCAGACGATCGGCGCATTGCCGCATTGCATCGGTGGCGCTGCTGACCTCGCCGCGGGTGAGCCGAATGTCGCCGGCAAGCGACATCTCCCATCCCATTACGGGGATCCTGAAGTTCTCGACTTTGCTGAGCCACTTCATCTCGAACGGAAGGTGGCTGATGAGCAAGATGTCGACGAATGATTCGTGGTTGGCCACCACGATGTACGGCCGCCGCGGATCGGTTGGGATGTTGCCGCTCACGCGGAACTTCCACAACGGATTCAGGCTGCAGACGACTACACACAGTTTGCGGAACAGGTAGCCGGTCCAATAGCGACCCTTATCGAATGGGGCAGTGACCACACGAACGATGGTCATTAACGGAAGCCAGATAATCACGCCGAGCCCGATGACTAACCACGCCCACAGCGACAACACGGTGCGCACGACAGCGCCGCCGAGCAGACGTTCGCGACGCGATCGTTTTGTTGTTGGTGAATTTGGCACGCATCTATGGTGCCATGCTCGACACTGTTTACAGGAGTCCGCCTGAGCCGAGTTCGGCAGGTTCCTTGCCTGCTACGGTTCCGTTTTTACGCTTCTGTAAGCGACAACGAGGGAGATTTTCGTGTCCAGTGTGTTTTCTGTTGTTCGCCGGGCCGCTGTTGCCGCTGGCATTGGTGCCTTGGTTGTTGGCCTTGGTTCAAGCACCACGCAGGCAGGTAACCAGCCAACGCTCTCTGTGTCGGTCTCATGCGATAGCCAGACAGGTCAGCAGGCCATCCACTGGTCGTATACCAACGTCAGCGTTGTCGCTGTGCAGCCCCAAGTAAGCCTCGACGCGTTTTCGGCGGTTCAGCTTGATTCGGGTTCGATCATCTCTGTTGATCTGGTGATGTTGCCAAGCTCGATTGAGCCGGATGCAATCGCTACGGGCACGTCGTATGCGACGTTTGATGCGGTTGGCACGGTCCGTGTTGTCATGAGTTATTTCGATGGAGGCGAGGGACTCCGGAATGCGATCGGCACTGCCACGCTGACGGGTTGTCCCGCACCAACCACTACCACTGCTGCACCAACCACCAGTGGCGCGCCGGCGTCACAGGCCCCCTTGCCAGAGACCGGCGGCGACAACTCGTTGCTTCCAGTCGCTGCGGCGTTGCTGGGCACGGGTGTCGTGCTGCTCGCAGCGCGCCGTCGTCTCAACGCCTAATCACAGGCGCCGGGTTCGTTAGCGACGAGCGAACTCGGCGCGCTTGTGGGCGCGCGCGAAGATGGTTTTGAGATAGGCGCCTTCGGCGAACTCAATCGGATGGTCAACGCCATGCCCTGTGCGCGCCACCTCACTAATGCGGTGGCGGCTGCTTTCGGCGGCGAGGTGAACTGCACCAAAGAACTCGACATCAGAGACTCGGCTTGAGCACGACGACTGAACGAGCAGGCCGCCGTCGTCGAGCAACTCGAGGGCCAATTTGGTGAGTCGCTTGTATGCGTTGAGTGCGCGATCGACATCGGCTTTGCGATGAGCGAACGACGGTGGATCAATGATGACCACATCGAAGCGTCGGTGTTGCTTGGACATCGTGCCCATGATCTCGAATGCATCGCCAACCATCGTGGTGTGTTCGCACTTTTGCACGTTAGGGATGACCATGTTGTGCTGCATGTTGCGCAGCGCAGCCTCGATGGAGCCAGGGCTGATATCGACGCTGATCACCGATTTGGCTGCGCCCGCAGCGGCATAGACCGAGAAGCCGCCGGTGCTCGAGAACATATCGAGCACGCGGGCATCGCGAGCAAGGCCACGAACGCGCGCTCGGTTCTCGCGTTGATCGAGGAAGTGTCCGGTCTTTTGGCCGAGCACGACATCGGCTTCAAACGTGAGCCCGCTTTCGCGAAACAGAATTGGACCGCTGGGCAATTCGCCAACAAGCGCCGATCCTTCGCGCAGACCGAACGTTTCTTGGCCAGCCACGTCGCGACTGAACCTCAAGATCACTGCGGTTGGACTCATCCGCTTTTGCAGCGCCGCGACGATGGCGCCGAGATGGGGCAGCCACGCAGTGCTGTAGAGCTTGATAACCAAAGTGCTGCCGTAACGATCGACCACGAGACCCGACATGGCGTCGTTCTCGCCATGGATCAAGCGATACGCCGTGGTGTCGCCGCGGGCAGTGATCACCCGGCGCTTGTCGATTGCGTTATCAACACATTGCAGCCACCACGCCGGGTTGATATTGGCGGGCTTGCCCTGATGCAGCACCCGTACGCGGATGGGTGACTCTGGGTCGTAGAGGCCGATTGCGACGAACTCGCGATCGGCGTCGAAGATGACAGCAAGGTCGCCGGGGGCACCATCGTGACTGACCGAAACGACCGATCCATCGAACACCCAGGGGTGGCCGCCTTGGATTTGGCGGACGGCATCTTTGGTCACGCGCACGGCGAGACGGCGGGTGGATGGTGGCGGAACCTGATCAAGAACGTTCATGGCGCATGCATCATGCCTGACGAACGTGAGTGGTCGGCGCGATTTTGCCCACAACTCGGCACGGGAACCGGCTTGGCTAGTGTTAACGACAACTGCGCCGACACGTTCGTCGCGCATCCATTTCGCACACCAAGGGGTAGCTCATGGCACACAAGGTTCAAGGCATCATCGCGCGGGGCAAAGGCCAACCGGTTGAGCTCACCACCATCGTCGTGCCCAACCCGGGCCCGGGCGAAGCGTTGGTTCAGGTGCAGGCATGCGGTGTGTGCCACACCGACCTGCACTACCGCGAGGGCGGCATTAACGACGACTTCCCATTCCTGCTCGGCCACGAGGCAGCGGGCGTCGTTGAGGCCGTTGGCCCCAATGTCACCAACGTGAAGCCCGGCGATTTTGTGGTGCTCAACTGGCGTGCCGTGTGCGGCAACTGCCGTTCGTGCCTGCGCGGTAAGCCGCAATTCTGCTTCAGCACCTTCAACGCAACACAGAAGATGACCCTGCTCGACGGCACGCCGCTGGCTCCTGCGCTTGGTATCGGCGCGTTCGCCGAGAAGACGCTGGTGTCGGCTGGCCAGTGCACGCCGGTGAATCCCAAGGCATCACCAGCCGTTGCTGGTCTGCTTGGTTGCGGTGTTATGGCCGGCCTCGGAGCGGCGATGCTCACCGGCGAAGTGCAGCGGGGCTACAGCGTTGCGGTGTTTGGCTGCGGCGGCGTGGGCAACGCAGCCATCGCTGGTGCGCGACTTGCTGGGGCCACCACCATCATCGGTGTCGACCTCGACGACCGCAAGCTCGAGTGGGCGCGCCAGTTCGGTGCCACGCATACGGTGAACGCCAGCACCACCGAGCCCATCGCTGCAATTCAGGCAGCAACAAACGGCAACGGTGCCGATGTGTGTATCGAGGCCGTTGGTCATCCCGAAGTTCTGCGTCAGGGCTGGCACCGTCGTGCAGGTGGGTGTACCCACCCCCGACATGATCATGCCCAACATTCCGATGATCGACTTCTTTGGTCGCGGCGGAACGATGAAGCCAAGTTGGTACGGCGATTGCCTGCCGAGCCGCGACTTCCCGCTGCTCGTCGATCTCCACCTGCAGGGTCGCTTGCCACTCGAAGATTTCGTTACCGAGACCATTGCGCTTGGTGATGTCGAGGAAGCCTTCCATCGCATGGAGCGCGGCGAGGTGTTGCGCAGCGTGGTTCTGCTGTGATCGAACTAGTCACTACGTCGGGCATCTTTGCGCTCGACGGCGGAGAGTGGGAAGTAACCAACAACATTTGGCTGGTCGGAAACGATCGCGAGGTCATCATCATCGATGCGGCTCACGATGCAGCACCCATCGTGCAAGCGGTCAACGGCCGGCGCGTGAAAGCGATCGCGTTGAGTCACGGCCACAACGATCACATCAACGCGGCGCTGGCCCTGCAAGATGTCGTAGACGCGCCAATCCTGTTGCACCCCGACGATCTCATGCTGTGGCATGTGATCTACCCCGACCGTGACCCCGACGGATGGCTCACCGACGGCGGGCTACTCACCGTTGGCGGTGCCGAGTTGGGTGTGTTGCACACGCCAGGTCATTCGCCCGGCGGATGTTGTTTTCATGTGGCAGGTGGATGCGCCGATGGCACCGACGCGGTGTTTAGCGGCGACACGCTGTTCTGTGGTGGGCCGGGTGCCACGGGTCGCAGCTTCAGCGATTACGACACGATCGTTGCCTCAATTCGCCAACGCCTGTTCACCTTGCCGTCCAGCACGGTGGTGCATACGGGCCATGGCGACAGCACAACCATCGGCGCCGAGGCCGAGGCACTGCGCGAGTAGCTAGGTGGGTGATCAGTAGCATCGGGCGATGACCATCTCCACGATGCGCGACGAAGCCCACGACTATCTCAGCGACGCTGTTGCGTTGCGGCGCCAATTGCATCAGTGGCCCGAGCTGGGCAACGATCTGCCCATCACCCGCGAGACGGTGCTGTCATCGCTCGAGGGCTTGCCACTCGATCTCAAACTGCATACGACCACATCGGGAATCAGCGCGATGCTCACCGGCGGTAAGCCTGGTCCAACCATCTTGCTGCGCGGCGATATGGATGCGCTGGCCATGCCCGAAGACACCGATCTTGATTTCAGCTCGAAGGTAGATGGGTGCATGCACGCGTGCGGTCACGACACGCACACCGCCATGTTGGTGGGTGCAGCAAAGATGCTTACGGCACATCGCAGCGAGCTGGCCGGCCGGGTGTTGTTCATGTTTCAGCCTGGCGAAGAGGGCCACGGCGGGGCGCGGTACATGCTGCAAGAGGGTCTGTTGAATGTCGATCCATTGGCCGATGGCACGCCGTCGCCAGTAACCGGCGCCTTCGCGTTGCACATCACGAGCTCAATGCCGGTTGGCATGGTCAGCACACGCGGTGGCGCCATCATGGCATCGAGCGACCGACTCATCATCACGGTTCATGGCCGCGGTGGTCATGCCAGCGAGCCGCATCGCGCGCTCGACCCCATTCCTGTGGCGTGCGAAATCGTGCAAGCGATGCAGATGATGGTTACTCGCAGCATTGATGTCTTCGATCCGTCCATCGTCACCGTCGGTCGAATTACCGCTGGTACCACCAACAACGTGATCCCCGAATCGGCAGAGATCGAAGGCACCATTCGCGCCGTAAGCGAGCGCACTCGATCGAAGGTGCATGCCGGAATCCAACGCGTCGCCGAGGGCGTTGCTGCCGCACACGACGCCACTGTCACCGTAGAGATTCGCTTGGGCTATCCAGTCACCTCAAACAACACCGACTTCGCTGCCTTTGCAACTGGCGTCGCTGGTGAGGTCATCGGGGCCAACCGGGTCAGGCAAATGCCGAATCCGGTGATGGGCGCAGAAGACTTCAGTTACGTGCTCGAAGCCGTACCCGGCGCGATGATGTTCCTCGGCGGAACGGCGGCGGGCAAGAACCCTGCCACTGCCGCACCGAACCACAGCAACCGCGTGATGTTCGATGAGCAAGCAATGGTGTCGGGAATGGCGTTGTACACGGCTGTTGCCATGCGCCATCTCGATCCCACTTCTTGGCTTGATGTTTGACGTGCTCTCACCGGACTCTTACACGAGAAATGTTGACTAGTACCCATGCCACCGAACACCCGCCAGGCTTCACGCCTCCGCACGCCTGAGCGTGGCCCTGCACGAGCCCTGCCTCGTCCTCGCCCGTCGGCGTTGTTTGGCACCGATATATGGATCATCGCCGCCGCGTATGTCGCGTGCGTGTTTGGCCTGTGGGCTTGGCACGGTGGCGTTTCTGCGCTCACGAGCAACTGGCTCGACGGCTGGCTCTCGCTCTCGCAGCTCTCTGGTTTGTTGGCATCGGCATGCGGCCTGTTTGGTGTGGTGCTCATCGCTCGCCCCCGCACGCTCGAACGTCACCTTGGTCTCGACAAGATGTTCGTGTGGCATCGCTACCTCGGTGAGAGCATGGCCGCGCTTCTCGCAGTGCACATCGTCTCGGCAGTCATCGCCGGTACCGCCGATGGCACCGGCTTGTGGGCCGTCATCCGCAACTACACCGGTCGTCAGCCCTACATGGCCATGGCCACCGTCGGCGGACTGCTTATCTTCGTGGTCACGATTACCTCGCTCAAATCGATTCGTCGGCAGATGTCGTACGAGACGTGGTACTTCGTTCACCTCACCGCCTACGTAGCGCTGGCCGTCTCGTTCGGCCACGAAATTGTGCTGGGTAACGACTTTGCTGACGACAAAGTTGCCCGTTGGTTTTGGGTTGCTCTTCACGTTGGTGTGTTGGCCGCAGTCCTCTCCGGACGCTGGGGCCGCACGATCATGTCGGTGCTGCGCCCACTGCGTGTTGAGTCGGTTGTTCCACTCGGTGCTGACATCAGCGCCATTACGTTGGGCGGCCCAGGCTTGAGCCGCCTCGAAGCGCATGGCGGTCAGTTCTGCATGCTGCGCCCGCTGCGTTTAGGTCTGTGGTGGCAGAGCCATCCGTTCTCGTTGTCGGCAGCGCCCACCACTCGCGGATTGCGTTTCACGATTAAGGATCGCGGCGACGCCAGCGGTGTGATCAACAGCTTGAAGGTTGGCACCCGTGTAGCGGTCGAAGGGCCCTATGGCGTTGCGACCCCCGACGTTGCTGTTGGCTCAAAAGTGTTGTGCATTGTCGGCGGCGTTGGTGTGGCACCAGCGCGGGCAATGCTCGAACTGCTCACACCCGATCAGCAGCCGATCGTGCTCTACCGAGCGCGATCAAAGGAAGATCTCGTGCACCTCGATGAGATGCAGCAGATCGCCAAGTCTTTGCACGGCGAAGTACTCACGCTCGTTGGGCCATCAGTTTCGCTCGCCGTGAAGGACCCATTTAGTGGCGATTCACTGACCCGAGCAATCCCTGATGTTGCCGAGCGCACCGTCTTCGTGTGCGGCCCCGATTCGCTCGTGCACGCCGCACGTCGTGGGCTCAAAGCAGCCGGCGTGCCAACGGAAAATGTTCACTTCGAAATGGTTTGGTGGTAATCGTGAAACAGCAAACTCCAGTGTCTCTGGCCCGCCGCGTGTGGCCAGCGCTCGCAGTTGCAGGAGCGTCCGCTGCATTCGTATCGGCCCTTGATCACCCAACGCAGTTCGCCACCGACACGGTGTCACTCACCGGGGCTGTCGATCCAAACACGCCAGCCACGTTGCTTTCAGTTCCAGTTCTCGAGACCACCACGGTCGCGTCGGTGCCGGTAGACCCGGCCGCTCCTGCACCAGTTGCCACCGTGCCACCAGTGCCAGCTACCGCACCGCCTGCTGTCGCTGCGCCCGCGTGTGGCGCGCCGATTGCCGGACCTGCGGTCAACACTCGTTGGGGCCCGGTGCAGGTGCAGGCCAGCCTCACCCCTGATCGCGTGGTGTGCGATGTGTCTGCGCTGCAGACTCCAAACAGCCACAACCGTTCGGTGCGCATCAACAACTACGCCAAGCCCATTCTTCATGACCGAGTTCTCTCTGCCGGCAACGCTCGAATCAATGGTGTCTCTGGAGCAACCATCACCTCGCGTGGATATGTGGCCTCGCTGCAGTACATCCTCGACCACGCCTGATGTCTGGCCCCTCTCTGTCGCCGTTGCGCCGCAACGCACGATTGATGGGCACCATCGCGAGCGTGCATGTCTACGACGATCTCGACGATGGTCAGGTCGATGATGCCGTGAGCGACGCACTTGCTGAACTCGAACGTCTTGAGCAGATGTTCAGCACGTTTCGAGCCGACAGCATCATTAGCCAGGTCAACCGCGGCGAACTGAACGTGCTCGATGCGCCACCTGAGGTGATCGAGGTGCTCGATGCATGCACCTGGCTCGAACACGCAAGCAACGGAGCGTTCAGCGCCCGACGCGAAGACGGCAGCATCGATCCAGCCGGGTTCGTCAAGGGATGGGCGTGTGAGCGCGGCGCTGCCCGACTCGCCGCAAGCGGCCTTTCAAATTTCATGTTCACAATCGGTGGCGACTTGATGGTGCACGGTGAGCCAGCGCCTGGCCAGTTGTGGACGGTGGCGATTGCCGATCCCTTGCACCCCGATGTCGTGACACGTTCGATCGAGATCGCCGACGGCGCCGTCGCTACCTCGGGTACCAGCGAACGCGGTAATCACATTCGTCTGGTTCCCACAACCAACAATCGTTCGAACAGCGCCAACGAGTCGCAGCTGCTATCGCTCACCGTGATTGGGCCAAGCCTCACGTGGGCCGACGCCTTTGCAACTGCCGCATTTGCGATGGGCCACAAGGGCCTCGAATGGGTGGCGCAGTTTGTTGGCTACGAAGCCATCGCCATCGAGAGAGCTGGCGAGGTCACCACGACGGCAGGCTTCACGCACGCCACTGTGTAGTCGCAGCGTTTGCGGTTGGAACTACTCGACCGAGAGTGACTTCAGTGTGAGCTTGGGCTCATCGGCGAGCAGGCGCTGCAGTCGATAGATGTTTTCGAACAGGGCAACCATCGAGCCATCGGCGCGTTGCAAGATGCGGATGCCGCCGATCTGACGCAAGCGGTCGGCGCTTTCTTCATCGGTGCCGCGAATGGCTTGATACGGCGAACCGGTTAACTCGACGGGAGCGTTGAACTCACTTTCGAGACGGTGCGCGAACACCTCGAACTGCAGTTGTCCAACGGCGGCCAGCACCAGCGCAGCGTCGCCCATGTCGGGGTCGCGAAGCACTTGCACAACGCCTTCTTCTTCGAGCACTTCGATGCCACGGCGAAACTGCTTCACGCGGCTGGTGTCTTTTGGTCGGGCATTGGTGAACAGCTCAGGCGCAAAGCGGGGGATGCCAGGAAATGTGACCGGCACGTCTTCGTACAGCGTGTCGCCCAGTTGCAAACCGTTGGCGTTCACCAATCCCACGACGTCTCCGGGATAGGCCTCTTCGACTGTGCTGCGCTCGGCGCCGAACACGGTGGATGCGTACTTCGTTGCAAACGGCTTGCCGGTGCGTGCCACGGTCAAGTTCATGCCGCGATCAAAGCGCCCACTACAGATGCGCACGAACGCGATGCGGTCTCGGTGTGAGCGGTCCATGTTGGCCTGCACCTTGAACACGAACGCTGAGCATGGCTCATCGATGGGTCGTGGCAGGCCGTTGACGTCGGGGCGTGCCGGGGGTGCTGGCACCAGTTCGACGACGGCATCGAGCAGGGCGCGCACACCAAAGTCGGTGAGTGCTGAACCGACGAACAGCGGTGTGCTTTCACCTGCGAGGAACGAGGGCATGTCGAGGTCGGCACCCACAGCGTCGAGCAATCCGACGCCGTCGAGTGCGCGCTGCCACAGCACGCCTTCTTCAGCGGCTGCCTGCTCGAACGACATCTCCTCTTCGGGGGCGATGCGTGCGCCGCGGGCCACGCGGGTGAATCGCGTGAACACTCTGCGGCGTCGATCGATGACGCCGCGGAAGTCGCCAGCGTCGCCCACAGGCCACGTGATAGGAGTGGGCCGCAGATTGATCTTGGTTTCGATCTCGTCGAGCAGTTCGAGCGGATCAAGACCCGGGCGATCGAACTTGTTGAGAAAGGTGAGCACTGGCAGCTTGCGAGCGCGGCACACTTCGAACAGCTTCAGTGTTTGCGGCTCGATGCCCTTGGCCGAGTCGAGCACCATGACCACGGCATCGACTGCAGCAAGAACTCGATACGTGTCTTCGCTGAAGTCGCGGTGACCGGGGGTATCGAGCAAGTTGATGACGCAGTCTTTGTATTCGAACTGCATAACCGCTGAGGTAATGGAGATGCCGCGCTTTTGTTCGAGCTCCATCCAGTCGCTGGTAGCGCTGCGGTTCTGGCCTTTGGCCTTCACCGATCCGGCCTCAACCACGGCTCCGGCGTACAGCAAGAACTTCTCGGTGAGCGTGGTCTTGCCAGCGTCGGGGTGGCTAATGATGGCAAACGTGCGACGCCGTTTTGCTTCGTCTTCTGGTCGAAAGTTGCTCACATCATCTCCGGTCGCCACACGCTATCGCCACGGCCAAGCGACTGGCCCGTGGTCACGCCCGTAGCGAGTGTCACCGAACGCCGTGGGCGATTTCGAGAATCTCAGCTGGCTCGGTGACGATCCATTTCGCGCCGGCCTGTTCGAGTTCGTCGTCGGCCGAGTAACCCCAGCGAACACCCACACAGGGGACCCCGTGATCGAAGGCTCCCTCGACATCGTGATAGCGATCGCCGATCATCACCGGGCGACATGGTGTGAGTTGATCGAGCACGTAGCCCAGCACGAGGGTCTTGGTGGCGCGGCTCATATCGAACGTGGCTCCACCGATGATCTCGAACCGCTCGGTGTAACCGAAGTACTCAAGAATTCGCCGAGCCGTGAGCTCGGGTTTCGACGTGGCGATGGCCAGCCGGAATCCGTCGCTCGCCAAGGTGTTGAGCAGATGCTCGATGCCTGGGTACACGTAGTTGGCGAATGCGCCGATCTCCCAGTAGTGCTCGCGGTACGCAGCGAGTAGCGCTTCGATCTCGTCGAGGTTGAAACCTTCGGCCAGAAATGCAGTTTGCAGTGGTGGGCCGATGAACCGCAAGAGGTTGACCGGCGCGGTGAGCCCGGTTTCTTTGAACGCATGATCAAGTGACGCCAAGATGCCCGGCGCCGAATCGGACACGGTGCCGTCGAGGTCGAAGATGACGGTGTCGAAGGGGGCTGTGGATGGTGGCGTGGTCATGGTCGTCTCAGCTGGTGGTGTTGCCAGCGGCGCGAGGAAATCCACACACCACTGACTGACATCGTAAGGACGAAACTGCCTCGCTCGGCAATCCACCAAGCAGAGTCGGTCGCCTTAGGCTGACAATTCATGGAAATCAGACCGTTGCACCGTGATGACCTTGCCGCAGCGGTGGCGCTCAACAACGCGTCGATACCGGCAGTCAGCGAAGCCGACATCGCAAAGATGCAGGCGCTCGTCGCCGAGTCTCGGTTGTCGTTGGTGGCCGAAGAACACGGCGAAGTGCTGGGTTTCTGTATCAACTTTGGGCCGGGTGCCCAATACAGCAGCGTCAACTATCAATGGTTTTGCGAGCGCTACGACGACTTCGTGTATCTCGACCGCATCGCTGTCGCCGAGACAGCGCGTAACCGTGGCGTTGGTGCCGCGCTGTATGCCTCAGTCGAGCAACACATCGCGGGGACTCCATGGCTGCTGTGCGAGGTCAACCTTCGGCCACGCAACGATGGGTCATTGCGTTTCCACCACCGCATTGGTTTTGTCGAGGTGGGCCAGCAAGAGACCAACTACGGCATCCTCGTGAGCATGCTCGCAAAGGACCTACGCGACCAGAGTTAGAACGTGCGCCGGTCGCGCAGAAACTGAAACCGCTCGCGTGTTTGGGCAACGTGTGCCGCGCTGATGTCGGCAAGGAGAATCGACTCTGAGCGTGCCGCTGTCGCCAAGAGTTCGCCGAGCGGATCAACGATGCGACTGTCGCCGCTATAGATGAGCCCGCCGCCTTCGCCCACGCGATTGCAACCGATGACATAGGCCTGGTTCTCGATCGCTCGTGCTTGCAGCAGGGTTTGCCATGCCAAGCGACGCGCCTCGGGCCAGTTGGCCGGCACGAGATAGAGGTCGGTCTGCTTGGCAAGTTGCCAGAACTCGTCGGCAAAACGCAGGTCGTAACACACCAGCGGGCTGACCCGTAGACCTTCGATGTCGATGGTGATCAGCTCGTGGCCCGCACGAAAGTGCTTGTCCTCACCGCCGTAGGTAAACGGATGAATCTTGCGATAGCGGTGCACCTCACCCTGCGGGCCAGCGAGCACAAAGCTGTTGAATGGCCGCTGATCATCGGCGGGCGCGTCGAGCGGAATCTCGGGGCAACTGCCAGCAACCCACAACCCATTGGCGCGAGCCTGATCGATGATGAACTGCGACGAGGGACCGCCTTCGGGTTCGCCGATGGATCGATCGGTAACGAAGCCGGTGCTGAAGGTTTCGGTGAGTAACGCCAGTCGGGCGCCCGACCCGGCTGCCGACTTGATCATTGGTGCGATGTGTTCGAAGTTCGCGTCTCGGTCGGCCCACACAATGTCGTGCTGAATGGCGGCGACGCGCACGCTGGATTTCGCTATTGCGTCGCTCATGATGCGAGAGTCTTGAGGCGTGATACGGCTTCGTCGAGTACTTCGAGTCGCTTGCTAAACGCGAACCTGACCAGATGTCGGCCTCGCCGCTGGTCGGTGTAGAAGACCTGATTGGGGATCGCGACCACGCTGCACAGCTTGGGTAGCTCGCGGCAAAACGCCATGCCGTCTCCGTCGGGGCGCAGGCCGCGAATGTCGACTGTGACGAAGTAGGTGCCTTGGGGCAGGTAGACCTCGAAGCCTGCTTCGGTGAGGCCCGCGCAGAGCCTGTCGCGCTTGGCTTGCAGATCGGCAGCGATGCCAGCGAAGAACTGGTCGGGTAAGCGCAGACCCACTGCGATCGCCGGCTGAAATGGACCGCTGCTCACGAACGTGAGGTATTGCTTTGCGGTGCGCGCCGCTGACACCAACGCAGCCGGGCCGACGAGCCAGCCAACTTTCCAGCCGGTGGTGTTGAAGGTCTTGCCGCCCGACGACGCGGTGAGGGTGCGTTCACGCATGCCGGGCAACGTGCTGAGCGGAATGTGCTCGAGTCCGTCGAACGTGAGGTGTTCGTACACCTCGTCGGTGATCACGATGAGGTCGTGCTCAATCGCGATGTCGGCAATTGCTTGGAGCTCTTCGCGGTTGAAGACTTTGCCCGTCGGGTTATGCGGCGAGTTGACCAAGATGATCTTC